>JBDLIX010000091.1:0-20185 GCA_039714655.1 Bacteroidota bacterium | reverse complement strand
TATATGATCCCGAAGTTCATTCCATAGGAATAGAAATATTCATTGACCATGCTATGCTCCCATTTAGACCGTAATGAGTGCGTGAAAGTAGGTTCTATTTTGAATCCGAGGTTGTTGATCCAATATGATAGTTCTAATCCCCCGTAGAAACTTGGAATATACTTATTTACAGCTTCACCCATTTCCCATATGTAACCCACGTCCTCCCATCCTTGCGTCTCATTTTTGGAGCTGATAGCAAAGAGTAATCCATTTGTGATTCCGACCACCGGAGAAATATTGAAGTTACCGAGTCCTATATCATACTTTGCGAGAATGGGTAATTCGATATAATGATAGGACATATCGGCATTCCCTCCAATTTCAATAATTACAGTAAGGCTTCTTTCGAAATACTGTAATCCCGAAATTATATGCAATCCTTTGAATAGCTGATAACCCGCTTTTATTGATGCTGATAGAGTATGTTGTGGCAATACGTCATTTGTGTAAATCTTATCCGGGTTGTCAAATCTGCGATTGACGTAATTGGGGCCAGCTTCAAGGGAAAGTGTGAAATCATGCTGAGAGAAACCTTCAATGCTTATCATGAGAAATAGTAAAATGAGAGCAAAGTGTGTTTTCATTGTTTGGGATTTTGTTCAATTGTTCAGAGGATCAATATTATAAACGCAAACTTGAGGTTATTTATTGACTAAAAATACTCCGGCCATTCGTCGATGTGGTCCATCATGTCGTTCAGGGTGTCCGACATTGCGTCCAGATGGGATTTACTTCCACACTTGACTAAGATAAAGGTAAGGCTACAGTATAGCCTGGATTTTTTTGACTTGATAGGATTAGATTACTTACTAGATTATTATATATCTTGATTGTACTAGGTGTCGCAGAAGAAATTGAATCTCGATAAAGAAGTTATTATCGAATAGGAATGACTAGGTCAATTACTTAGTAGATAGGCGATATGGACGGAGACAACAAACCGGATATTTGTGATATTGCATAGTTTTGATGCCCTTGTTATATTTATAGTCCGGTTTTTATTAGGTATGAGTATACATATGACAAAACAATATGATGATTCATAGATATTTGCTGGCAGTTTTTGTGAGCATATTATCTTTTCAAATGAATGCTCAAAGTCAGGTGAGATTTGCTCATATCTCTGTGAATGAAGGACTCTCACAAAGTACCGTCTATGCCATTACCCAGGATCACGATGGGTTCCTCTGGTTCGGTACACGCGGCGGGGGACTGAACAGATACAACGGATATGAATTCCAGGTCATGAAAAACGATCCGGACGATGCTTTCAGCCTGAGTGATAATGAAGTGATCTCCATACTTGAAGACAGCCATGGTGTATTGTGGGTCGGTACAAGGAAAGGGGGACTCAACAGGTACGACCGGACCAGAGATACATTTACCCGTTTTTCCTTTAGCAACGAGACAAGCCGGAATGAAAGAATACAATCAACTGTTCATATCATTTTTGAAAACAGCGATGGGAAATTATTTGTCGGACTGAATAATGGTATTGCTGAATATAACAGGGAGGAAGATAGTTTCAAAAACGTAATTTCAGATATTTCCGAACCAGTCTTAGGGGTTACAGGCATTTGTGAGGACAATGCAGGGAATATGTATTTTTCATCATATGACCGGCTGATCAAATACAATGCATCTTCAGAGGATACCGAATTCCTGTATTACACCATTGATCCTTACAGGGATATTGGCGGTAGGATCATTCCCATGTTATTCGATAGCAGGGAGAATCTCTGGATCGCCACTGCCGATGGAATTAAAATTGTTGAAATTAGTCCCAAACTTAGATTTAGGGAAGATTCTCCACTACCTGAAGAGATCCCTGAATCGTTTTCTTATGTAAGATCAATCCGGGAGACCTCAGACGGAAAATTATGGTTTGGCACAATTAACGGATTGTATAGTTTTGATTATGCGGAAGGCCATTTTGCGGAGTATAAATCAGAACCAGATGATCCTTACAGTCTTGGGCGTAATTCAGTGTATGCCATCTTTGAAGACATGGTTGGCTCCCTGTGGATCGGAACCTGGAGCGGAGTGAATATGTACGATCCGAGAAAATATCATTTCACCCATTTCCAACATCAGATCAACGATCCCAACAGTCTGAACTTTAATTATGTAAGCTCATTTCAAGAAGATAAAGAGAGGATATGGATCGGAACGGAAGATGGAGGGCTTAACTATATGGATAAGAAGAGTGGCAGATTTCGAGCCTATACTTACAGCGAGGATGATCCCGAATCACTGCGTAACAACAATGTCAAAACCATTTACATGGATTCCAATAATAATCTTTGGGTGGGAACCATGTATGGAGGATTAAGCCTTTTTAATCGCGAAACAGGAAGATTCACCCACTTTATTGAGGATCAGGCAGTATATGATATCCTTGAATTACCCCATGATATCTTATGGATTGGCACTAAGTCAGGGTTAAAAGAAATGGATCTGACAAGCAGGAGAGTCAGGAATCCTGGATCGCAAAGAACCATCGACGAGATACTTGGAAAAATCTTTATCACCCAACTATTTAGCGGGTCAGACGGCCTGGTCTGGATCGGAACGATGAATGATGGCCTATTCCGGTATGATCCCGATCAGGGCCAACTTGACAGTTTCAGCTACCACAACAATGATACTGCTTCACTCAGCAGTGATTATATCATCACAATTTGCGAGGATAACCAGTCAAATATCTGGATCGGGACCAATAACGGATTAAACCTGTATCGTCCTCAAAGTTCTTCATTTTCCCGCTATGGCAGAAACATTGGACTGGGTGACAATGTGATTAACGGACTGTTGTCTGATGACAAGGACAACCTCTGGATCGCTACAAATAAGGGCTTGTACCGCTATCACCACAAGTCGGGGAATATTGCACATTTTGACTACAAGGATGGCTTGCAAAGCAATGAATTCAGCCGTGCAGGATGTTACAAGAGCTCTACCGGGGAAATGTATTTTGGAGGCATAGAGGGTTTTAATGTGTTCTCACCGGATCAGATCGGACAAAACATGGATAAACCAAGGGTAGTTATTACAGATTTTAAAATACACAATCTATCTGTTCCCCAGGGGGAAAAGAATTCTCCACTTGTAAACCACATCTCTGATATGGAACATATTACGCTCACGTATAAACAGTCATCCTTCAGCTTTGATTTCATAGTGCTGAATTACCTTAATCCGAAAGAAAACAGCTATTCGTATAAACTTGAAGGATATGAAGACAATTGGAGCGAACCGGGTACTTCAAGGACAGCCACCTACATGAACCTTAATGCAGGACATTACACTTTCAGGGTCAGAGGCTCAAACAACAACAGAATCTGGGAGGAAGCAGATACTGCTATTGACATTCACATAAAACGACCTTTTTGGTCCAATCCAATAGCTTTTCTTTTCTATATTCTTTTGCTGATTGGATTGTTGTTTGCCCTGGTCAGAATTGTGCAGTACAGGACAGAAAAGGAGAATGAGCTGATTCAGGAACAAGTTGAAAAAGAAGGACTTCGTGAGATAAATCGAATGAGATTACAGTTTTTTACCAATATTTCGCATGAATTTCGAACGCCACTAACACTTATTTCTGGTCCGCTGGATAAGCTCATGTCTTCGAAATATGAGTATCAGAAAGAGTACCTGTACGACCTGATAAAGAGCAATGTGAACCGGATGCTAAGGCTGGTCAACCAATTGATGGACTTTCGCAAGATTGAGAACGAGAAAATGCCACTCCGTATCAAGAAGGGAAACATGGATGAACTTGTATGTCAGATCGTCCTTGGGTTTGAAGATCTTGCAAACAGGAAGATGATCGAACTCAAATATGAGGCCGATAGCCGATTGTTTAGAGGAACAGAACAATGGTTTGATGAGGGGATCATCGATAAAGTAGTTTATAACCTCTTGTCCAATGCTTTTAAGTTTACACCCGAACAGGGCATTATTGAGGTTAGGTTATCCCTTGAGAGCCATAAGGCCATTTTGATAGTGGAGGATACCGGGAAGGGAATAACGAGGGAAAAAGTGACCCGGATATTTGAAAGATACTATTCGGAGAGTACTGAAAATTATGTCGGAACGGGTATAGGTCTCTCCTTATCAAAAAGACTGATTGATCTCCACCGGGGAGATATTTTAGTGAAAAGTGAGCAAGGGATGGGGTCTACTTTTGTTGTATCCATACCCATTGGGAAAGATGATTTTACTTTCGAAGAGTTTCAGACTGATCTGGATATACAAATAGATGACCGTTCTTCACTGGATGCAGAACATCTCACCATACCTCTAAGTAATTCTGTAGGGGAATCAAAGTTGTCCGGACAGACCATGCTGATTGTGGAGGATAATAGCGAACTTTCCGTATACCTGAGTGATCACTTCAGCGATTACAATACTATGGTGGCTGAAAATGGCAGATTGGGGCTTGAAATTGCAAGAGAGAAACTACCCGATATTATTATTTCTGACATTATGATGCCTGAAATGGATGGACTCGAATTATGCAGGATGGTTAAGCAGGACTTTCTTACAAGCCACATTCCTGTGGTACTCCTTACAGCCAAATCTGCTGTGGAACAGAAAATTGAAGGATTGGGAATAGGGGCTGATGCATACCTGGACAAACCATTTGATTCAGAATACCTCACTGTAGTTGTAAAGAACCTGCTGGATCAAAGAAGAATGCTGCGAGAAAAGTATTTGGAGTATGCAGAAACAGATGCGGACTTAGATTCAGATATATTGACAGGGCCTGATAAAAACTTCATTGAAATCGTTGATGAAACAATCCAGGCGCACATTTCAGATTCAGAATTTTCGATCGAACATCTGATGAAGGCTCTGAATATGAGCCGAAGTCAGGTATACAGAAAGTTTAAGCAACTGGTAAATAAGAATCCAAGCGAGTATATGCGTATTGTTCGGCTTAAGCATGCCATAAGCCTGCTGAAAAAAAGGGAACATAATGTGAATGAGATAGCATTATTATCCGGTTTTGGGAATGTGTCATACTTCATTACTATCTTTAAAAAACATTATGGAATGCCTCCAGGCAAATACATGGAGTCAAACCAACCTTGATTAATCACTCTATTTGGCGGGACAGAATCAAAATCCTGCTTAGACTAAATCAAAACATTTCGGGATTAGGCCAAAACAATTTGGTACAATAGCAAAATTCTGCCATTACCAGAGGGAGTACATTTAAGGTGAACTTATTGGGATTGATTTGCAACCATGAATCGTTTTTTTAAATCACATTTTAAGAAGAGTAAATCCATGTTGTTTTTACAAGTCATCGTACTTGCAATCATTGTAATAGGTTTTACTGTCGTATTGTTCTTTTTGTTGTTGGACTAATACTGAGAATGCAGAGTTCCATTTCCCACAGGAAAGGGAATTGTGTTTAATGTAAGATTTGTTTCAGTCAAATGAAAAATACAGAACATTAACCTGTAAATAACCCAAACTAAACCCAAAACCAGAATCTTATGAAAAGAAAAGGACAAATTTTGAAATCGACACTCTTGTCTGTTTTCCTGATTTTGTTTGTAAGTATTATGCATGCACAAGAAAGGAACATTACCGGGAATGTGACAGATGAAAATGGTGAAGCTGTGCCAGGAGTGTCCATTATTGTTTCAGGTACGGCAACCGGAACCATTAGCGGAGCAGATGGCTCTTATTCTCTGACAGTTCCGGCAGATGCCACCCATCTGATGTTCTCTTTTATTGGTATGACTACCCAGCAAATTGAAATCGGGGATCAGACAACTATTGACGCCACCTTGGCAGAGGATGCCATTGGTCTGGATGAAGTTGTTGTCATCGGATATGGTACCGCAAGAAAGCAGGACCTGACCGGAGCCATTGTCAATGTGCAGGCCGAAGAGTTTGAAAAGTACAAGCCGGGGAGTGTTTCTGACATGTTGAGATCTGCAGTACCAGGATTACAGGTGGGCTATAGTACCAGTGCAAGAAATGTCCCGGATTTTGAAGTACGCGGGGACATCACCATTAAATCAGATGACGATGACGAAAGATCTGCCAACCGTCCGCTGATTGTACTCGATGGAGTTATCTTTAACGGAGACCTGGCTGAGATCAATGTAAACGATGTGGAGAGTGTGGACGTATTAAAGGACGCCAGTGCTGCATCCATTTACGGTTCACGTGCATCCAATGGTGTGATTGTGTTTACCACCAAAAAAGGAACGTTGGGCAAACCTGTCATTCGGGTGAGTGCAAAAACGGGTTTTGTAACCGGTGCCAGGAGACTTAATACTTTTAAAGCAGGAGATGAAGTAATGGGCTGGCTGACAAACATGAATGAAGCAAAATCCAGCCTCATGGAAGGAGAACTTGATGGGACGCTGGGCGAATATTCCCGCTTTGATAAATACGAAGATGTACCGGGTAATTATCAACCCAGATGGCTGGAAATCAATGGTATTCCCGGCGAAACGAATCCTGACCTAATTACAGGCACCTGGCTTGATGGTTTCGGCTTTGAACTGAACGAAAAAGAAAACTATCTGAACGGTACTTCTTATGACTGGCAGGATTTCTTATTCAAGACAGGAGTAAGACAGGACTATGATGTAAGCATTTCCGGCCGAACCGATAAAGTTTCATACTACTGGTCTATGGGATATATCGATAGTGAGTCGGTTCAGGTGGGAGAATCTTTTTCAACCATTACTTCCCGTTTAAATATAGATGTTGCTGCAACCGACTGGCTGAATCTGGGTATCAATACCAATTTCGCCTATCAGGATGAAGGACAGGAACCAGTTTCGAACGGAGCTTATCGTACCGCTTCACCCTATGATATGCCCTGGGTGAATGGGACCGAGGGTATAGTACTGGGTGAACTCAATCTCGATCTGAGGGATCAGTTAAAAGATGCAGGTGCAGGTTCAAACAGGGGCAACCCATTTCTGGAACCGGCTTGGACCACCAGGCGTTTCGACAGGTACAGCCTGTTTCCTACTATGTATGCCAAATTGAAACTTCCCTTCGGAATTACATTTACTTCAAACTTTACACAAAGAATCAATCTGAGAAAAAGATTTGAATATGAGGATAGTGCAAACCCGAACTGGGGACATGGAGGTTGGGCACGTAGAAGGCATAATGAGACCTACGAGTGGCAATCCGACAATATTCTGAACTGGAACAAAACCTTTGGCGAACACAAATTTGCGGTAACCGGTCTGGCAAATGCAGAGCGAAACCAGAGTTGGGAAACGACATCATCGACATCGAATTTTTCACCGACCGAAGCTCTCGGGTACCATGGGATGGCCTTTGGGCTTATACCTGGATCAGATTCAGACGATCAGGCAACTTCAAGAACTGCCCTGATGGGACGTGTGAATTACGATTTCGGCAACCGTTATTACCTGTCGGCATCCATCCGGCGTGATGGTTACTCCCGCTTTGGTGTGGATAATGTATACGCCACGTTCCCATCCGTTTCGGGAGCCTGGAACATTACCAATGAGAATTTTATGGCCAATGCCCCTGCCGCAATTACCTTCCTGAAACTTCGTGTCAGCTGGGGTGTAAACGGGAACAGCAGTGGCCTGAATTCATATCAGGCATACGCCCGGTTAAGCGATAATAAATACCTCAACTGGGACAATGGATACTTCATTGCACCCTACCTGTATATCAACAGGATGTCCAACGATGAACTTTCCTGGGAAAAGAACCAGGCCTGGAACCTGGCACTTGATTATGGATTTTGGGAAGGCCGCCTGAGAGGCTCTGTGGATGTGTATACTTCAGAAACAACGGATTTGCTTCTGGATAAAAAATTACCCCCTCTTACCGGCTTTGATGATATTACAACCAATGTGGGTAATTTGAGGAATACCGGTGTCGACCTGTCTATTAACACCATCAATGTTCAATCCTCAAATTTCTTCTGGTCAAGCAGTTTAAACGTTCACTTTAACAAGAATGAGATCGTATCGTTAACCGGAGAATTAGTCCCAGATACCGATGCAGATGGGAATCCGATCCTGGATGGTGACGGAAATCCTGTCATGGTGGAACCTGATGATATTGAGAACGGATGGTTTATCGGTCAGAGCAAAGATGTGATCTGGGATTATGAAATAGATGGTGTTTATCAGAAGGGCGATGAAGCTGAGGCCGCCGTTTTTAATAAGTATCCCGGCGATTTCAGGATAATTGACCAGAACGGTGACGGAGTACTTAATATTAATGATAAAATATACCAGGGATTAGATTCCAATCCGTGGTATATTACCTTCAGGAATGAAGTCGAATTTAAAGGCTTTGATCTGGGTGTTATCCTTCTGGCCAAATTAGGTTACAAAGGCGGATCGGACTACCCGTTTAATGAAGACCAGACCTACATTAAGAACCACAACTGGTTCGACCTGCCATACTGGACGCCCTTTAATCCGATTAATACCGCTGCAAGGATCAATTCCTTAATGCTGTCGGATGAAGAGTATTACCAGAACCGTTCATACCTTCGTATCCAGAATATCTCTTTGGGGTATAATCTGCAGCCTGGTCTTTTGAGCAAGATAAAGGTTAGCCGTGCACGCATTGCATTTAACATCGACAATGCTGCTGTATTTACTAGTTGGATACAGGGCGACCCGGAGTCACAAAGAGAGATGCCCAGGACATATTCACTTAGTCTGGACTTCTCTTTCTAAAGCAATGTACCCATGGAAGAAATAAGAAATATTAAACTAAAAAATATACCAGATATGAAAAAGATAAAAGGAATCATCCTTGTGGTCTTCCTCACGCTAACGGTGTCGTGCGGTGAAGACTTCCTGACGGAAGATCCAAAGTCCTTCCTTAGCCCTGAGAATACTTTTAAAGATGCAGCAGGCTTGCAAACAGCCCTGGAAACGGCTTTGAAAGGGGTTTTTAACCAGTGGAATGGAGACAATGAAGAGTTGTTGTTCAATCACAACATGAGCGATGCCTCTGTGGTAAGCTGTACGGACAAACAGGATGCTTATGTGGATCTGAGAAGATATGCAACACCTCTGAACAGTAGGGATAATGATGCTTCCCGCACCAGATCGTTTTACATTGAGAATTACAGACAGCTTAAAAGCTGTAATACGGTGATTGATTATATCGACATTCCGGAATGGGCCGGAGGAGAAAATGATCCGGATAGAAATCACCTGCTGGGGAGCGCCTATTTTCTACGTGCGTTCTTTTACCTGCAACTAACCATGGATTTTGGAAATGTGGCATTCCCTCTGAATGTGGTTTCTGAACCAAGGCAGGATTTTAAAGTCTTTCACATGCAGGGTATCTGGGACCAGATGATCACTGACCTTGAATATGCAGTGCAACATGTGAAGGAGACAGGCGAGCTGCCAAAGGGACAGGCCCCTAGGAATGCGGTAAGAATGCTGCTTGCCAAATACTACATGTTGAATTTACAATTTGCAGATGCAGAGGCACAGATGGACGCGCTTATCAATGGTTCTGAAAACAGGTTGTTTACCGATGCCGATGTAACAGTAGATTCAGTGATGGTTGGCAATAATCATAATCCATATACCGGAGAGCTGTTAGACGGTTTAAACTGTAACCAACCTGCCGATGCCATCAATCGGCTGCATCAGAATTTGGGTGGACAAAAACTCACCAATCCGGAGGGTATCTGGCTTATTACCAATGCACCATTAATCGATGGAAATCAGGGCAGGTCAGCTTCGATTCGCGCCTGGGGACCCAACATGGTGAGTACAAGTTTTGGTGTAAAAGCACCACCAAACGGTGCAGCGACGGGTGCTGACATCCGGCAAGGCAAAGATTCCAAACAAATGCACAAGTGGGGACGAGGACAGGGTTTTGGACGCCCTACCAACTATTCTCAGTTTGATGTCTGGAAATTTAATGGTGAAAATGACGCACAGGATTATCGCCACAAACGAGGTAACTGGTTCTACATGGATATGGCAATCTATGACAATCCCGACCTGGTAAATACTGCACCGGAATTCTTCAATCAACCACTCAGGCTCTGGCACGAAGGTACCCTGCTATGTGAAGATACAGTGCGGTGCTGGTATGGATATCCTTTGTACAAGTTTTATGCTCCAAACGAGGAGGATCAGATAAAAAGACAGGATGGTGGAGAACAGGACATCTATATTATGAGGGTAGCTGAAGCCTACCTGGTCAGGGCCGAAGCAAGATTCTGGCAAGGTGACCTGGCCGGTACTGTAGAGGATATAAACACCATTCGGTCACGTGCCAATGCAATACATATGTACACGGTTGGAGATGTACAAAGAGATGGAATTGGTGCAGTACTGGATGAGCGCGTTAGGGAGTTATTCGGACAGGAGTACCGCCATGATGAACTGGTTCGTATTTCGGTGATTCTCGCCAAAAGCGGAAAGACCTGTTACAATGGCAATACCTATTCAATATCAGGAGGTGACATAGAAACCTCCTTGTCGGCCAATAGTTTTTATTACGACAGGGTCATGGAGAAAAACAGTTTCTTTGCTGAAGAAACTCCATGGATTCAGTATCCCGAGGTACGTTACACCATGGATCCGATGCATATATTCTGGCCTGTTTACGAGAATTATCTGGTGGGTAATGTGGGTAATGTATTGAATCAGACAACGGGTTATGACGGTTCTGAAAAAAATGTAGAACCACTGACTCACGTGGTACAACCAGCTGGTCTTCCAAATATTGACCCAATGGAAGCCATTGGCGAAAGATAGTACTGGAAATATTTAATAATTATACTCATCTGATGACTCCAAGTCATCAGATGAGTAATTAAGCAATGGTAGTATAACTGCTATTTGCAGCGTCTTTGTGTGATAAGAAATTTAAGGCCATGAAGAAAATAGGAATCTTTCTTGCTTTTGTTATTTTTTCAAATTTACTTAATGCACAAGATCATATCATCCATGGAATCGTTCATACTTTTGATAAGATTCCTTTAATAGGTGCTGAAATCAAAGTGAAAAGTACAAAGCAGTCAGTGTTCACTGATTCCCTGGGAAATTTTGTTGTTTTGTGTAATTCAGAAGATAAATTGAGAGTGATGGCAAGAGGGTTTTACACTCAGAATGTAAAGATTGACGGGAGTACAAAAGTGGTCGCTGTGAATCTGAATTTAAAACCTGGTGATAAACAGCGGGAATATGCCATTGGATATGGTTACGTTTCAGGAGAAGATTTAACCAATGCTGTAGCTGGCTTAAATACGACAGATGCATCTTTTTTGAAATATTCTGATATATATAGTCTTATCAGGGACCAGGTTGACGGGGTTCAGATTAAGAATGGTGAAATTATAATCAGAGGTGACAGGTCATTTCAGGGAAGCAGCGCTGCCCTCATTGTTGTAGATGGCATAATATGGGATTCTGAAACTTTAAGCACATTGTCTCCCATTCAGGTTAAAAGTATTGATGCGATTAAAGATGGTGGTGCTGCAGTGTATGGTTCACGTGGTGCAAATGGTGTCATTCTTATCGAAACCATAAAGGGTGGTGAAGAAGTTAAATAGTATAATTAGATTCAATATTAATTAAACACAATTGAATATGGAATCAAGAAGATCTTTTGTTAAGAAAACAGCTGTGGTTGGTTCAGCAGCAATAGTTGCTCCTACCATTCTTCCAGCGAGAGTATTTGGAGCCAATGACCGTATCAATGCTGCCGTTTTAGGCCTGAATGGTCGAGGTAAGAGCCATGTCAAAGGCCTGATGGCCCAGGACAACGTGCAGGTTACTACGTTGTGCGACCCGGATATGAACATTTTGAAAAAACGACAGAAGGACTTTAAAGAGACATACGATAAAGATGTAGCTCTTGAGCAGGATCTTCGCCGGGTCATGGATAACACAGATATAGATGTGGTAGGTATTGCGTCTCCCAACCACTGGCATGCACTTTCCGTCATTTGGGCCTGCCAGGCCGGAAAAGACGTCTATGTGGAAAAACCGGGTTCACATAATATATGGGAAGGGCGCAAGATGGTTGAAGCTGCCCATAAGTATGACCGGATTGTGCAGCATGGGGTACAATTACGAAGTTCTCCCGCTGTAAATGAGGCAATCCAATTAATACGAGATGGGTACATAGGCCGGGTTTACATGGCACGTGGCCTTGTTTTCCGCTGGAGAGGGGATATTGGAGATAAAGGCTTCTCTCCTGTTCCGGATGGAGTAGATTATGATCTCTGGACCGGACCTGCTCCAAAGCGACCCTTTACAGAAAACCTGGTGCATTACAACTGGCACTGGCATTGGGATTATGGAAATGGGGATGTGGGCAACCAGGGCATTCATGAAACCGATCTTTGCATGTGGGGATTGGATGTGGGCCTACCCACAAAGATCACTTCCATGGGTGGAAAATTCCTTTGGGACGATTGCAAAGAGGTGCCTGAAGTACTTACCTCTGTCTATAATTATCCTGAGGAGAATAAAATTATACAATTTGAAGTACGCCCCTGGTGCACCAACACTGAAGAAGGTGCTACTGTTGGTAATATTTTCTATGGTGATAAAGGAATCCTGGTTGTGGATGGATATGATAAGTATAAGACCTATTTAGGAAGAAACAGAGAACCCGGGCAATCAGGAGAAGATGGAGGAGATTCGGGCACAGGGATGGCCAGAGGTGCAGGAGGAACAGACGGGCATTTTGCCAATTTCATTGAAGCTGTTCGCAAACATGACGCATCGATCTTAAACGGACCTGTTGAAACAGCTCACCTCTCATCTGGATTGGCACATCTTGGGAATATCGCTTACAGGTTGGATCGCGTGTTAACTTTCAATCCTGATTCTGAAAAGTTTGTGAATGATCCTGAAGCGGATAAGATGCTTACACGGAATTACCGTGAGGGTTTTGTGGTTCCGGGTATCGTATAATAACACAAACATTTAGATAGCAAGTAAATAAAAAATACTAAAATGAAATATAGAGCAATCATGTTATTGGCTGTTTTGAGCAGCAGTATAGTGCTCATTAGCCAATGTAACACGGAACCGCAGGTTGATTTAAAGGTAAATGATGCGGAGAAAAAAGTAGATGTAATGGTCGACGGTACACTTTTCACCTCCTACATCTACCCGGAAATGATCAAAAAGCCGGTGTTGTGGCCGGTCATTTCTCCGGCCGGAAATATGTTGACACGTAGTTTTCCAATGGTTAACAAGGAGGGTGACCGCTCCGATCACCCTCACCATGTGGGTGTCTGGTTAAACTACGGCGATGTGAACGGTCTTGATTTCTGGAATAATTCGGACGCCATTCCCCCCGAAAGAAGAGATGGGTACGGCACCATTTTTCACCGGTCCGTTGAAAGAGCAAAAAGCGGTAAGGGGAGTGCTTTACTGGTGACTACTGCTGATTGGAAATCACCCGATCAAACAACCATGCTGGAGGAGCAAACCAGGTTCACTTTCATGGCATCGGATCATATGCGTATCATCGATCGCACCACATCTCTGACCGCTGTGATTGATGAGGTGAAGTTTACGGACAACAAAGAAGGTATGTTTGCCATTCGTGTGGCCCGTGAACTTGAATTGCCTTCCGATAAACCAACTAATCTTGTGGATTCACATGGCAATGTTACAAAAGTCGAGAAGATGGACAACACCTTTGTAAAAGGAAACTATCGAAGTGCTGATGGAATAGAAGGGAAAGAGGTTTGGGGAACACGCTGCCGGTGGATGAAACTTGCAAGCGAAATTAAAGGGGAGCAGGTAGCCCTGGTGATCATTGATCACCCCTCAAACGTTGGATATCCAACCTACTGGCATGCAAGGGACTATGGTTTATTCTCTGCCAATACACTTGGCCAGCTTATATTCTCTGAAGGAGAAAATGAACTGAATTTCAGTTTGAAAAAAGGCGAGTCTGTAACATTCAGATACAGGTTGGTGGTAGCGGCTGAAAATCTAACAGATGATCAAATTAACAAACTGGCTGACAAGTATGCTTCAAAGTAAAAAGCTTCTTTTGGTCTAAATCTTACAACTATCATGGATAACAATCAATCACGTCGTCGTTTTCTACAGAAAAGCCTTATTGCAGGAGTTGGTCTTTCCCTGATTGACCCGTTTTCGGCACAAGCCATGATGAAGAAATCTAAGATGAAACTTGGTTTGGTCACCTATCAATGGGGTAAGGACTGGGATCTGCCAACTTTGATCACAAACTGTGAAAAGACCGGGTTCCTGGGTGTTGAATTGCGCACTCAGCACGCTCATGGGGTCGAAACCAGTCTATCAGCTAGTCAGCGTAAGGAAGTTAAAAAACGCTTTGACGACAGTCCGGTTACCTGTGTGGGATACGGTTCAAATTTCGAATATCACAAAACTGATCAGGCTGAAGTCAGAAAGAATATTGAAGGAACCAAAGCATTTCTTGATTTGTGTAAAGACATTGGGGCTTCCGGAATTAAAGTGAAGCCCAATGGCTTACCCGAGGAGGTTTCCAAGGAGAAAACCATTGCTCAAATTGCTACCTCTTTAAATGAAGTTGGAAGGTATGCCAGCGATCTGGGACAGGTAATCCGGGTAGAGGTACATGGAAGGAAGTCTCAGGAAATACCTAATATGAAAGCCATTTTTGAACAGGTAACTGAAAAAAGTGTAAAAATGTGCTGGAATAGCAATAACGAGGATTTGAACCCTCCCGGACTGGATGCAAATTTCCATTCAGTAAAAAAATGGTTTGGTGATACGGTTCATATTCGTGAATTGAATGTGGGTGAGTATCCATACCAGCAGCTCATGAATTTATTTAAGGAGATAAATTATGAAGGTTGGATTTTACTGGAAGCCCGCACATCTCCTGCCGACAGAATTGCTGCCATGAAGGAACAGTTGGATGTTTTCAATAAAATGATCGCAAAATAATAAATACCAGATAGACAAGTCGTTAGGTTCTGAGTATTTCGATATGCTAGTACCTGATTACCCTGATGGACTAATTAAGATTTTCGGGAGACCCGACATTGACATGATCGGATTTAATTTCGACACATCAGGCGAAAGGCGGGTGTAGATTATGAAACTCAGTACCCCGTAAATTTATTTCTTCACATGTTTTCCTAATTAGTGGATCAAGATGCAAAGAAGAGCATTTATACAAAAAACATCGGTGGGCTTAGGAGGAGCTTTAGTTTCACCAACATTATTGGGTTCAGTTCAAAATCGAATTTCCAGGCAAAATAGTTTTCCAGATTTCATAGTGCGCAAACTGACTGAAGGTCCGAAACATCATTTTTTCGGCTATTACGGAATCTGCCCATGGAATAAGAGTCAAACGCACCTGCTGAGCCTGGAAACTGATTTTCAGGATCATATGCCTGGTCTGAATGACGCTGCAGGAATCGGTCTTGTGGATAACAGAACAGGCCGGTATGAAAAAATAACTGAAACAAAGGCCTGGAACTTTCAACAGGGTGCATTCATGCACTGGAATCCGCTGAAGCCCGATTCAGAAATTCTATATAATGACAGAATTGATAATGAAATCGTCTCCATTTTTTTTGACATAAATAGTGGCAAGAAACGTATTTTACCCCGCCCTGTAAACGGCATCAGTCACAATGGGAAATATGCACTAAGCCTCACATACGGCCGGCTCGGCAGGATGAGGAAGGTGGTTAGCTATGCGAATGTGGTGGATCCCTATAAGGATGAGGCGCATCCGGATAAGGATGGTGTGTTTGTGATGGATCTACAGACAGGTGAGACTAAACTTGCAGTCTCCATCAATCAGGTTTATGAAAAATTGAAGGATGCGCATCCTGAATTGGAAAACCTGCATATATGGTTCAATCATACGGTTTTCAACAAAAACGACACCCGTTTTTTCCTGCTTGCACGTACACGGAAAGCTAATGAGGGTGAAATCGATACGGGAATGTTTACAGCCGGCATCGACGGATCGGATTTAAGAGAAGTCATCCCCTACGGGACCCGTGTGTCCCATTTTGACTGGCGAAACAACAGGGAAATCATTGCCACGTTCAACCTGGATTCCACTGGCAGGCGCCATTATCATTTTGTGGATGGCGTGAACGAATACAAGAGACTGGGCAAGGGATCTCTCGATTTTGACGGTCATTGCACGTTCTCCCCGGATCAGAAATGGATTGCAACGGATCGTAAAGTGAGAGCCAACCTTGAGCAGTCGATCATCCTCTACAACTTTGATTCAGACACCAGCAAAACACTGGCGACTTTTTCAATGAAGGAGAAGAGGTTTATTTCAGGGGAATTACGATGCGATTTTCACCCCCGGTGGAACTGGGACGGAACCGCTATTTGTTTTGATGCAATTGATGCCGATTCAGGATTAAGGCAAATGCATTTAGTTGAATTTACTGATTCCGCATGACCAATAGCCGCTCTTCCTCTGAAAAGTCCTTTATTGTTCCCTGGCCCGGACGGGCGAAGCCGGGACCGGTCAGTGCCCAGATCACCCTTAAGCTTTTCACTCGTAGACTCTTATTTTACCCTACTAAATGAAATGTTACCAGCAGGGTAAGGGGTATTGCACATTTTAAAGCTGCCTGTTTAATAAAGCCGTAACATGAAAAAACTGATTCCGAATAGAACTATTGTTGTTGTCACATTATCTCTTTTTACGCTCACCCTATCAATGGCAGCTCAAAAACAGCCAAAGAGGCCCAATATTTTGTTCGCCATCAGTGATGACCAGTCCTTTGCGCATACCAGTTTTGCCGGTTGTAAATTTGTGAATACACCTGCATTTGACCGGGTGGCCAAAGAGGGGATCTATTTCAGCAATTGTATTGCCGGATCACCCGGATGTGCGCCCTCCAGGAGTACGATCGTTACTGGTCGCTATCACTGGCAAAATGAACAATCAGGACAACATGCCTCTTCCTGGATGAAGAAATATGTTCCATTTATAGACCTGCTTGAGGGGAATGGCTATATAACCGGGCGGACTGGGAAAGGAGTCTCTCCGTTCCAATATGCCCGCAACGAAAAAGATTCGTTGTGGCGTACAAGCGACGCCGGAGGTATTGAGCACAGTAGCATTCGATATAAAAAAGGTTCCGGCGATGAACGTCCTGCAACCGGCATAGGTCCAATGAATTATTTTGCGAATTTCAAATATTTTATGGAAAATGTTCGTAAGAACAAGCCATTCTTCTTTTGGTATGGTGCCAAAGAACCACATCGGTCATACGAACAGGATTCCTGGAAAAGGAGCCCTAAAAATCCGGATGATGTGGATGTGCCCGATTTTTTTCCAGACCATGGAATTGTAAGGGGAGATTTGCTGGATTATGCCATTGAAATAGAGTGGTTCGATCTTCACCTGCTCCGTATGTTAACTTATTTGGAAGAGATTGACGAATTGGAAAATACAATAGTTATTGTCACTTCTGATAATGGAATGCCCTTCCCACGGGCAAAAGCTAATGGATATGATTACGGTATTCATGTACCGTTTGCAGTCCGTTTTCCTGAAGATTTCCCGGGTGGACGAGCCATTGATTCCCCGGTGAGTTTTGCAGATATTGCACCAACTATTCTGGAAATTACCCAAACCAGTTCTAAAGGGATGTTGCCCATTTCCGGAAAAAGTATTTTGAGTGTTCTTAAATCAAAAGAGCAAGGGATTGTCGATTCAACAAAAATATATGCTTTCTCCGGCCGCGAGCGCCACTCCTCATCACGTTACTTGAATTGGGGCTATCCGCAGCGGATGATCCGCAGTAAGGATTTCCTGTTTATCTGGAACATGAAACCTCAGCGCTGGCCGGCCGGTGCACCGCAGAGAATTGTCCAGGGAACAGAAGATGAACTCCTGCCACTGTACGGTATCGACGAAACAGGAGTACACCACTCCGATTGGGCTTTTACCGACATAGATGCGGCACCTACAAAATCGTATATTATTGAAAACCGGCAGGATGCAGAAATCAGACCCTACTTCGATTGGTCAGTGGCAAAACGTCCCAGGTTAGAGTTGTTTGATTTGAAGGAAGATCCCTTTTGCCTGGTAAATCTGACAGGTGATCCCAACTACTCGAAGGTTGAAAAGGAGATGAAAAGAGTGCTGAAAAAGGAGTTGAAAGAATCCGGCGATCCACGGATAGTCGGACCTGATAAAGAGATTTTCGACTCATATCATCGATACAGCCGGATTCGTAAGTTCCCGGATCCGAATGGTTTAAAGTAATGCAACAAAAAAAACTGGACATGAGAAATTGACAATTATAAATACGAAGGGTATGATAAACAAAAAAACTGTCATTTTGGGTTTAACAGGTGTATGTTTTCTCTTTTTCGCATGTAATAGAACATCAAACCTCCAAGCACCTAATATTATTCTCATACTGGCGGATGACTTAGGTGTGCCACAGGTTGGATGTTATAGTACCCATTACTATCAAACCCCTCATATTGATAATCTCGCACAGGAGGGAATGAAATTTACCTCCGCCTATGCAGCTGCAGCGATTTGTAGTCCAACACGAGCATCTATCGTTACCGGGAAATATCCGGCACGACTGCATATTACTGATTTTATAGCTGGCAACAACAGGGATACTTATCCTTTGACTCAACCCAACTGGCAGAAATTTCTTCCGACTGACGAACTAACCATCGGTGAAGTTTTAAAAGAGAATGGATATAATACTGCATGGATTGGGAAATGGCATTTAAGCAAAACCAAAACTCCGCCTTTAAGTAGGGAGAATAACCCTGACAAGCAAGGATTTGATGAATACTTCATTACTTATAAACCCTCTAACAATCTGCCTTTGCGAAATTGGCAACTACCTGAATTGGACGCTCATAATGTGGATACAATTACCAGCAGGTCAATTGATTTCATAGAAAGAAATGCAGGGAATCCATTTTTTCTGGTCATATCCCATAACACTATTCACGATCCACTTATGGAGAGAGCAGCGTCTATCGAAAGATTCAAGGCAAATCCAAAAACAGAGCAGGAAGAAAACAATCCGGTAATCGCTACAATGATAGAGAGATTGGATCGCAGTGTTGGGCGTGTAATAGAAGTAGTAGAGAGATCTAGAATTGAGGATAATACCATCGTTATATTTTATTCTGATAATGGAGCAAGAGATGCCCATGCAAAACAAACACCTCTAAGAAAAGGAAAAGGTTGGTTATATGAAGGGGGTATCAGGGTGCCCCTGGTGGTAAAATGGAAGGGGAAGATTGCACCGAATTCCGTTAATGAAGAAATGGTTTCCTCAATTGATCTTTTTCCGACTATTCTTGATTTAACCTCATCCAGTCATGAATCTGAATCAACAATTGATGGGGTCAGCATCTACCCCTTATTAATGGGAAACGGTAGTTTTACTAGACAGACACTATTTTGGAATTACCCGCATTATCATCGTGGCTCTGGCATGAGACCAGCCTGTGCTGTTCGTTCTGGAGACTTTAAATTGATCGAATGGTACGAAGCAAAACTTTTAGGAGAGAAGGATATTTATGAGTTGTACAATTTAGTGGATGATCCGGGGGAGCAACATAATCTTGCAGTGATTATGCCGGAGAAGGTAAGGGAATTAAAACAGCTGCTGCATAATTGGAAAATAGGGGTAAATGCCCAGGAGCCAATAGTAAATCCGAATTTTTCCAATGCTAGACAATAAAGTAATTCAAGGAGATGGAATAATGAGTCCATACTGAAATTCTCATCAAAGCAATTAGAGGAAATTGCAAAACTAAAATCGGAAGGCTATTTACCCAAAAAAGCAATTTCATCCGTTCTTGTTTATTGGTACGATCAGGAGAATGAAAAGGAGAGTTTGATTGTATTACCAGAAATTTTCTTTGAGTCTAATGATGGAGGTTGAGAAAACCACCTCTCAGTTAGCGTTTACACAATTATCTACTCACCCTTTTTATAATTCAATTGGACAGAAATACACACTTAAAGCACATATTCGGCTATATACAAGGGCAGGTTAGTCATCCACGATTCCTCTTTGTAATCCTTCATTGAAAAGCGCAGGGCAGTTTGAGGTTTATATTTCTCACAGAAGAACCTGAAACTTCTGGCTCTTACATTGACTTCAGCTTTCACCTCG
>JBDLIX010000090.1:0-20284 GCA_039714655.1 Bacteroidota bacterium | reverse complement strand
TGTAAGCCATTCAGTTGCCATTCATGAAATGGTTCCTGAATGAGGCGGCCGTTTATATCAAAGATCTTTATGGTGACCTGACAAGGCTGTGATAAGTGATAAGACAGGGTAGAGAATCCAGAAACCGGATTGGGATACAAGTCAATGTTAAGTTGTGGGTCCGGTTGGGCCTTTGACAAAAATCCAACTGTTCCCCTATCCTCGAAATGAAGAATGGTTCCTCCATCACCAACTGCCCAACCATACTTGTCCCGGGTGAACCAGATGGCGCTGAGAGGCAAGTCGGTAATGCCATGTTTGAGCCAGGTGCTACCCCCATCACTGGTATGGATCATACCAAGGGGGCCTGTAGCCCAGCCATGATCCGCATCCGAAAAGGAAATGTCGGTCAGCCATTGAGTGGTTCCTGATTCCATCTTCTCCCAATTCACTCCTCCATCGCTTGTGTGAAGGATGGTGCCATTCTGCCCGGCAATCCAGCCTTCATCAGCATTCAGGAAGAAGACTGAATTTAGTGTATCTGTGGTGCCGCTTGCCTGCATCACCCAGTCTGTTCCTCCATTGTTAGTATGAAGAATAGTGCCATGATCACCCACTGCATATCCCATTTCCGGCTCTGGAACAAAATAGAGGCTCCAGATTTCACCGGCAATATTGGTTGACTGTGGGGTCCATACCCTGCCCGAATCGGAAGTATGCAGGATGGTTCCATTCTGTCCGGCTGCCCAACCATTGGCGGGATCCGTAAAGTGCACTGCCCTTAGCCAACCATCAAAACCTCCGTCCATATGATCCCAGGTCTGGCCTCCGTCTGTGGTTCGCATGATGATGCCGGGATACCCAACAGACCAGCCATGCTGCAAATCGGTGAAGTATATGTCTTCCAGCCATTCGGCCTCGAACATGGATTGCTCTATCCAGTTTCCACCCCCATCATCTGTATGCCAGAGAAGTCCCTCATACCCACAGATCCACCCATTTTCTTTGTCCGCAAATACTACTCCTCTCCAAGGGTGACGGGTCCCATGATTCCTGAATTCCCAGTTTTCTCCTCCATCCCTTGTTGCCATCATTTGACCCGCATACCCAATTCCAAAAGCATGCAGGGTGTCAATGGCCGAAACTGAAAGGAAGCCTGTGCCAGTCTTCACCTGTTCACTCCAGGTCGTACCCCCGTCATCCGTATAAAACATCTCTCCCACATTGCTTCCTGTCCATCCCCTGGATTCATCCGCAAAGTGGATTTCAAAAAAGGTCGAGGAGGTGCTAAGAGATTGGTTCTCCCAGTTTTCCCCTCCGTCTTCTGTATATATGATAGCTCCGTTTGAACCACAGGCCCAGCCCATGGAATCATTAATGAACTGAAGACCCCACAGGGTTTCATTTGTCGGAATATCCTGGGGAATCCAGGTCTCACCTTCATCTGTAGTTTTTAAAAGTTTACTCCCCGGTTCAGTTCCCCAGCCTCCACCGCCGGCAATCCATCCTACACTATCATTGATAAAGCTAATGCCACGCAGGTGATAGGTAGTGTCCCAATTCTGTTCATCCCAGTGAACACCCCCGTCATTGCTATGCAGGATGAGGCCCCTGCCGCTCACATTCCATCCATTCATCGGATCTCTGAAGTAGATCTCCATGAACCGGGCGTCTCTGTTTGTGAACATTTCCCTCCATGTATCCCCACCGTCTTTTGTCGACATGATCAGCCCTCCCAGCCCACCCGCCCAGCCGGTGAGCGAATCCAGGAAGAATACGGCCCGAAGCCTTTGGTCATTCACCATCGGGAGTACTTCCCAGTCCAATCCTCCATTGGATGTGCGCATAAGGGTGCCATAATGACCCACGGCCCAGCCATGATCTTTGTCCGGGAAATGAAGATCGTAGAGGTGATTTCCCTGGGGCAGGGGATTTTGCCAGGTCCACTGGCCAAACAAGATAGTTGAGATCAACAGCAAGCCTATTGAAAATACCTTCCTTTTCATGGGTAGAAAAGTTTTATGTTTCCAGTATCCGTCAGATGCACTTCTCCGGCAAGTGGAGAATCGTTCAGAGTAATAGCTACAGTCTCAATTTAAGAAAAATCCATCAATTAGAGCCAAGAGAATTGCTATCTTTAGCAAAATCAAATAGATACAAGATGAGATCCAAATTCTATCTTTTTTTCTGGTTGGTCCTGTCGTCATGTACCAGCAATAATTGGCCTCAATTCAGGGGGCCTGATAACAACATGATTGCAACAGGAAAGAATCTGCCCTCGGAGTGGGGAGAGGAGACAAATGTTCGCTGGACCTATGAAATAATCGGCGATAGCTGGTCTTCCCCGGTAGTCTGGGGCAACAGGGTGTTCATTGCATCAGCATTCCCGGTAGAGGTATCGGATACAAGCAACCTGGAGGATGTGTACCGGTGGCAGGTAGCCTGTGTTGATCTCAAAACCGGTGAGGAGCTGTGGAATCGGGTTGCATTTGAAGGGAATCCCCGGATCAAGAAGCACAGGGCTACCAATTATGCGGGAGAAACCCCTGTAACAGATGGCAAAAGGGTATATGTCTATTTTGGAATGACAGGGTTGTTTTGCTATGACCTGGATGGGGAATTGCTATGGAAAAAAGACCTGGGAGCATTTAAAACGCGGAATGATTGGGGCACGGGAACATCACCTGTGATCTATAAAGATGTACTGTATGTGCAGGTGGATAACGAGGAGCATTCGTTCCTGGTGGCCCTTGATTCTGGGACAGGGGAGGAGAAGTGGAAAGTTGACCGGGATGAAAAAACCAACTACAGTACCCCGGTAATCTGGGAAAACAGTGTGCGGACCGAACTGGTCACAGGCGGTAAAAAGGCACGTGGGTATGATCCGGAGACAGGAGAGCTTTTTTGGGAGCTTCATATGGCTGGGCATTATAATATACCATCCGCAGTGGGTGATAATGACTACCTCTATTTAGGGAATGAAGGTCGTGGTGATGTTCCGTCAACCCTGTTTGCTGTGATAGCCGGTGCCCAAGGAGATATCACACCAGCTGAAGGAGAAGAGGTGAGCAGTGGAGTGGTATGGTCCAATCTGGATGCCCCTTTAGGAAATTCATCTCCTCTTTTGCACAACGGCCTGCTGTATACCATAACTACCTGGGGAGGGGAACTCAGCTGCATTGATGCTGCCACTGGTGAAATGATCTACCGGGAGAAAATTGAGAATGTAGCTCTCTGTTGGACCTCACTCTGGATCCATGAGGATAAGATCTACTTCTTTGATGAAAAAGGTGTGACCAATGTGGTCAAAGCCGGATCAGCGTTTGAGGTGTTGTATCAGAACAGACTGGATGACAAATTCTGGGCTTCTGTGGCTGTCACAAAAGATGCTTACCTTATTAAAGGAGTAGAGCGGTTATACTGTATCGGGAACTAGCTCCTCATAAGATCACTTTTCTGGACCACCTTTCTGCAATACAACACCCAGGATGATAACTTCAATATCAACAGCCGGTTCCAGTGGAGGTTCCAGCCTATGTCGGATCTTTACATAGTCTATACTGACAACTATGCGGTTGAATTCTGGGGACCAAAGAACCGGGCACTTGTGATCAAGCTGAACTACTGGTTCAATTGGTAATGAACGCCTTTCCACTGTAATTTCTTATTTTTGAATGAAAATTGAGACATTAATGAAAACATTTAGATACCCATTATTAGGCCTGTTGATGATGCTCTTAGGTAATTTATCAGCCCAGGATTGGCAGCTGGTATGGTCTGATGAGTTTGACGGCGAGTCCCTCGATGAGACAAAGTGGTCCTACCAGACAGGTACCGGTACCGATTACGGTTTGACAGACTGGGGAAATAACGAGGCTCAATATTATCGTGAGCAGAATGTTACCATCAGAGATAGTATGCTGGTCATCACAGCAAAAAAGGAGTATTACGAAGGCAAGTCATATACCTCAGCGCGAATCCGGACCATTGATAAAGGGGATTGGAAATACTGCAGGGTGGAGTTTCGGGCAAAAATGCCAATTGGGCAGGGATTATGGTCTGCCATTTGGATGTTATCCACCGACAATGGTTATGGAGGCTGGGCGGCCAGTGGTGAGATTGATATTTTGGAAAATCTGGGTAATGAACCGAGTACAATACATGGTACGTTGCATTATGGCGGACAATGGCCCGATAACACACATAAAGGATTGTCTTATACCTTGTCATCAGGTGATTTTCATGGCGAGTTTCACGATTTTGCACTGGAGTGGGAAGAAGGAAAGATCCGCTGGTATGTGGATGATCAGCTTTATCAGACCCAATCTGCGGGTTGGTGGTCATCCGGTGGTGCGTTTCCTGCACCCTTCAACAGGAGATTCCACCTGTTGATCAACCTGGCGGTGGGAGGCAATTGGCCAGGATATCCCGATAGCTCCACCGAGTTCCCTCAGGAGCTTGTGATTGATTACGTACGGGTATATCAACAGGGCGCAACCGGGACCGGACAAGAGAGCATGCAGGTTCCTGATGCATTCGGACTTGATCAGAACTATCCCAATCCTTTTCACCCGGGAACCAGTATCATATTTTCTACACCAGTTGTGGAGCATGTTACTTTGGAGGTGTATGATGCAACCGGACGCCTGGTGCAAACATTGGTTGATGCGGAACACCAACCAGGGAGATATCAGGTGGAATTCGATGGTACACCATTCCCCTCGGGTCTTTATGCATACAGACTCACAGCGGGAGATTTTAAGGAGACAAAGCAAATGCTGCTAATGATTGATTAGTGCATTAGTAACGATTGTATCTCGCAATTTCGTCCAAAGATTTTCTTGTTTTTTTTCGAGTAGTAATGTTAGAGGGGTAACCTAATGATATTACGATATTTATACGCTTCTTTGAGGGGACATTAAGAAGCTCTTTAATTTTTGATTCGTCAAACCAGCCCATAATGCAGGTGCCTAGATCTTCATAAGCAGCTTGCAATACAAAGTTTTCAATGGCCATACCAACATCAATTAAATTGTATTGTTGATTTTTTAAGAAATTGCCCATTTGTGGTATTAAACTTGATTTCTCAGTTACAACTGCTATAAATACGGGAGCTTCAACCGCAAATTTATTGAATCTGACTGCACTACTATAGGTAGCTTTCGCAACTTTCTCTTTTAATTCAGGTTCATCGATTACAATAAATGTCCAGGGTTGCGAATTACAAGCCGAAGGCGAAAGCCTTGCAGCTTCGAGGCATCGTTCTATTTTTTCAGCTTCAACCGGAATATTGCTGTAGCTTCTAACGCTTTGGCGTTTTGCCAATAAGTCCAGAAAATCGGTCATATAGTTTTAAGTATGTTGAATTAAAACTACAAATTTGTATTAACTCTTCCACATCAGTAGTTTCAAGAGCAAAACTACTTTTTTCTTATTTTGAAGAAGTTATTGATGATTAACAGCTGCACATCCGGCTAATTCAACCGGTTCGGGTGTTCAAATTCAAAATCCCCGGTTCGAATCATGTGAAGGGTCTGTTCGATTGTTGGGCGGTCACCCCAGAAGGTACCCAGATATGAGAACCGGACCATGCCTTTTTTATCGATGATCACCGTTGAGGGTCTGTTGATATATTCAGTATGAACAGCAAAAGCCATGGGATCTACTCCATACATGGCACCTACCGCTCCTGCATGGTCCAGCAGATGCGGCCATTTAATCTGCTCCGTATATGCATCTTTGAAGGACTCCTTTGCAAACCAGTAGGATGGCTCCAGCTCTTTCCCGACCATTACCCGACCTCGAAAAAGATCGTGACATTCAATGGTAAAGATCTGTACATCCTCTTTTTTAAACTCCTCTTGCATCTTCATCAAATCATGAAACTCACCGTGACACACAGGGCACCAGTCGGCAAATACCCAGATCAGAACGACCCATTTATTATCCTTGAAATCACCAAGCTTCCATTCCCTTCCTTCGGTATCCTCCAGCGTAAAATCAACTGCCCGGGCTCCCACCTGTACTGACTCAAAGTTTGCTGTATCTAAAGACAGAAATGCATTCAATTGTTGCTCAGTGGTACCCATCTGTTTTTCAATCTGATCTATTGCCAGCTCACACTGATGTTGTACATCCCTCGATGGATCATCTTCTACTCTCTTGTGCAGTAGAGCAAGCGATCCCCTGGACTCAATTTGCCCCAAAGCAATAGCCGCCTGGGACCGTACCATGGCATTATCATCTTCCAGAACTACATGCTCAAGGTTCCCAATTGCAGCCTGCGATTTAAGAATCCCCAGCGCCATGGCACACACCTGACGCACATGTTCATTGTTGTCGCTCAAACCAGTAATAATCTCCTTATCAGAATCAATACCGGCACGAACCAGATCTCTGACTGACAGAAGACGAACGCGCCAATCATCATTGTTCAGATCGGCTATCCCGGCTGTTTCCAGGTTTCGATCGTAGGTCATGGACTTGTCCTGTCCCAGTGGATGAAATTCATGCGACCGGACCTGTTCAAGTATTTGAGATACTGTAACTTCACTGCTGTCACTTCTCAAACTGCATGAAGAAATTATCAATGAAGCTACAATGGCAATTATGGTTTTAAACAGGAGATTCATATAGTTTGGTTTTCGCCTGGAAAATCTTTTTCATTCCTCTCATATTAAATGATTCCAGACTTGCATAAAAATATGCTTCTTCTGAGCTGGCTATACATTTGCCGGACAGTTTAACACTGTTTTAACAGAGCAATGGTTCTCTTTTTGAAGAGCGATGGATTGCTTATTCTGAATGCTCAGAGATTTGCTGAATGACCGAAGCTCTCTGATCTTCCCAGAGCTGAACCAGTTCATTGAGTTTATCCCTGTTTTCATCAGCCAGATTGTTGGTTTCGCCCCGGTCCTTTGATAGGTCATACAACTCCCACGCTTCTCCCGAATCGATGGTTGTGATTTTCCACTTCCCGTGTCTGAGGGCATTTTTCCTTTCATGATGGAAAAACAGAGGTGCTCTTTCGGTTTCAATATCTTTTTCCAGATAGGGGACCAGACTGATGCCCGGAGCGTCAAATAAACCATTCAACTCTTCCGGATTGCCCCCTGCCAGTTCGAGCAGGGTGGGTGCAACATCAATGATATGAGAGGGCATGCGTCTGAATGTGCCCTTTTCTTTGATTCCCTGGGGCCAGTGAACCACCATGGGTGTGGAGATCCCTCCTTCATGCAGCCAGGTTTTATGTAACCTGAAAGGTGTATTGGCTGCCGTGGACCAACCTGGACCCAGACAGATGTAGGAGTCGGCCGATCCTGGCAGAGACCCAATGGTATGCTTGTCCGCCCGGTTCATGATTTCGGTACTGGCCCCGTTATCGGAGCAGAAGAATATAATAGTATTCTCCAGATACCCCAGTTCTTCAAGGGTAGCCATGTAACGACCAATTTCCCTGTCCATTCTGGTAACCATCGCAGCATGGATGGCCATTTTGGTGGCCTGAAATTTCTTCTGTTTTTCCGTAAGTTCCATCCATGGTATTGCCCTGGCCACATCTGCTGAATCGATCTGGGTGATAAGCTCTTCAGGGGTAAGGTTCCAGGGTGCAAATCGCTCCGGTTCGAAGGCTTCCATCTTATGCACTGGAAATCCCAGGCTTTCCCTGTTTCTTGACCTGGTTTCACGGAGTTCGTTCCATCCCATCAGGAATTTTTCCCGGTAGGTGTCAATATCCTTTTGCATGGCCTGCAGAGGAAAATGAGGAGCAATAAATGCAATGTATTCGAAAAAGGGATCGCCGGCATGATTCTCTGCATGCTCTTCTACATATTGAATGGCATGGTCCACAATGGCAACCGATGCTTCATATGCAGATCCGGAATCGGGAAGTGGAATCAATTCACCATCCTCCATCAGCTCCTTCGGTCTCAGGTGGCGTCCGTCCTGGGTCCTGTAAGACCTGGCAAATCCAGCTTCTGTATGATGGATCTCTGTATGCTCAGGAAATCTTCGGAAAAGATGCCATTTGCCCGAATGGTAACAGCGGTATCCATGATCATTCAGAAGGGATGGCAACCATGATTCATTAACCGGTTTAAAGTTCCCTTCTTTATAGTTGACACCATCCAGTTGATCGGACAATACCTGGTGGGGATAGTATCCCGAGAGCAGACTTGTCCTGGTGGGCCAGCACCGTCCAGTGTTATAAAAGTTAGTGAATCTGAGTCCGTTACCGGACAACTGGTCAATGTTAGGGGTCTCGATTACTTCAGCGCCGAAACAACCCAGGTCAGAATATCCCATGTCGTCGGCCAGGATAAAAACGATATTTGGTTTTTCTGGTAATGTAGAACAACTGGTTGCCAGAAATAGACCCAAGAGAGAGGTCAGAAGGATTTGAATACTGTTTTTCATTAGTTTACACAATACCGAAAATATAAAACAGTTCGAAGAACTCAAAATGAAATCCGGTTCAAGCCACCCGGGAGTAATATATTAACCTAGTGATCTTGCTGCTTTTTTCGTCTATATCATGTTAGTTTTCAATATTCTCCCTGATCAGTGCCATTGTGGATTACAGGATGCAACGAAAAGTAGAATAACATGGTCTCATATACATGATTGACCTGAACAAAACCTTTTGAATTGGTATTTCGTATACTTTGGAATACATTAACCCGCAAGGGTCCGTGTCATATTTATATGGAATTCAATACCCGAATAAACTCTCTATGCACCTCACTTTTTAAAACTTTTGTGTGCTTTCTTGACAGCAGAAACAAATCGCAAATTCTGCTTCATGGATATGACTTTACATGAAAATAACTTCAAAACAAAACGTTATGAAAAAATCATGTTTTTTCGTAGTATTCTTTTTCATTTTAACAGGTTATGGTTTTTCGCAGGTTCCTGAAGCCTTCAATTATCAGGCAGTGGTGCGAAACTCTTCCGGTGAATTGATTGCCAATCAAAATGTCTCTTTTAAGATCAGTATCCTGCAAAACTCAGAAAGTGGGACTGTAGTTTATTCTGAATCACATGCTGTAATGACAAATGATTTTGGCCTTGCCAACCTAAAAATCGGAGAAGGCACGGTTCTGGACGGAGTCTTCAGTCCTGGAGGATGGGGTGCAGCATCTCATTTTATCAAAGTAGAACTTGATCCGGCAGGAGGGAGTTCATATGTGCTTTTGGGAACCACTCAGATGGTGGCAGTGCCCTATGCTTTTCATGCCCAGACAGCTTCTGAAGTGATTGGAGGCAGCCTGTGGACAGAAAGTGGGACGGACATTTATCGCAATACTGGAAATGTTGGGATTGGTACCACGACAACCGATGAAGCAAGGTTGCATGTCGAAATGAACAGCAGCATAGAAAAACCTCAAATATTTCTGGAGGAGTTTGAATCTGACTATGCCCGGATCAGTTTTAAAAATACAGCAAATCCGACTAAATACTGGACATGGGCCGGATTGAACAGGCCACTGGACAAAGACTCAAAAATGAATCTCTGGTATTATAATGGTACTTCAGGTAAAGATATTATCAGTGTAAATGGAAGCGGTAATGTGCGTTTAAGTGATGAACTTAATTCAAGCAATACCGGCACTGCCAATATGATGCCTTTTGCCTATGGAAATATTACAGCTGCGGCAGGAAAAAATGGTTGTACATCCAATGTTGGGACAGTTTCTAAACTAAGTACAGGCCAGTATAAGGTTGAAATTCCCGGACTCGGTACCAATTATACGGTTGTAATTACTCCAAACCATGGTATATCATATTTAACTGGACTTGTAAGTGGTAGAGATGCAGCATATTTTGTAGTTGCAATATGGAATACGAAAGATGATATATATGCGGATGGTGGATTTTCATTTGTAGTTTATAAGCCTTAATTTATCTCCTATGAAAAAGGCAGCTATTATTATGATTATATTATTTGTTAATCTGGGTCTTCGGGCACAGGAGGTATTATCTTCCGGAGGCGAAACTCAAACCGCTTCGGGATACGAAGTCTGCTGGACCCTGGGTGAACCGGTTATTGAAACCTTTATGCCGGGGACATACATCCTGACACAGGGATTTCACCAGTCCAGATTAACAGCGACGGCAATTACTCAATTTTTACACCCTGGAATAGACTTAATGGTCTTCCCAAATCCTGCACGGGATTTCATTGTTATTCAATTCAATGAGATGGATGAATATCCGGGCTATTGCCTTTATGATATTACCGGAAAATTGATAGAAGAGAAGTCAATTATTTCTGCCAGTACGCAACTGGATCTACAGGATTATCAAAATGGTCAATACATATTACAATTGACTTCCAAATCCGGAGAACCATTGCAATCAGTTAAAATTGTAAAACAATAAGAAACATTTTTCTTCATCAATAGCTAATCGATTATTTCGATAATTTTGTTGCAGTATTTGTGCAAATGACAGGATCGTTCGATAAATATGTCGAACGATCCTTTTTCCATGAATCCTGTTATCTTAAGTTGGTCAGTTTTGATTTAGCTAGATTTCAGCACTTTAAAGAGCTGTGAAGCTTTAGTCACCTTACCATTAGCGTTCACAAAGAGCGGAGTGTCCAGATCGGTTTGAAATTGTCAGGTCTCCTGGCTCATGGATTGATGCACCAGGAACATCACAGACTTATAGTCAATGCCGCTGTTCCTGGAAAGTCCGATTTCACAGGTTCGGCTGTTTGAATAACCTGCTTTCAGATCGTCTACCTGTAATTTCAGGTTTCGAAGTGCCCATGTGTTGATGGACGGATGGCTGAATCCCTTATCTCCGGCAAAGCCACAGCATCCCACCTCTTCCGGGAAGAGTGGATTCTCGGTACACGCTTCGGCCACCTTCATAAATTTTTCCTCCAGTCCCATCTTTGTGCTTGTGCAAGTCACATGGAAAGCAAGCTTCTCATCGGTTCGGGATAGTTCCAGTTTATCCAGCAGGTGATCGTGGATAAACTCCACCGGTTCGTAGAGATCCAGATTGTCGGTCATGACCCGTTTCATTCGGTGGGTACACGGACTTGTATCGCATAATACAGGGATATTCCCCCCATCACTGGCCTTCAGCAAGGCTGTCTCAAGTTCATCGGATTTGAGATCGGCCAGATCGTTGAACCCTTTACTTTCCCAGGGTGTGCCACAGCAGAGAGAGTTCATCCCTTCCGGATAGATCACAGTATATCCGGCATTTTCCAGCACTTCAACGGTCACCTGTACCAGAGGTCTCTTTTCAGGGTCCTTTACCGATGTTCCCATGCTCTGATTAATACAGCTGGGGAAGTAGACCACTTTTCGAGCTGCATCGGGGTTGGCGGATGTGGAGAGTTGTTGTCTTCTTACGGGACGGGGCATGTGCCGATCCCAGATAAAGATCTTTTTGAAAGGCAGGATCTTCCCAATTATCGTCATCATGCCCAGGCCGAATTTCACAAACCGGTGTACGGTTCTGAAGTGATTGGCGACCCAGGTAGCAATGGGATTGCCCGGTCTCTTCCGTTCATTTTCCCGGGCCCTGATCTTTTTGATCATAACACCCGTGTCGATGGAGAGTGGACAGGTTATGGCACAGAGTCCGTCCCCGGCACAGGAATCATTGCCCTCATACCTGAATGATTTTACCAGGTTTTTCATCCTTTCGGGTTCCTCTTTTGCGGAATTGAGTCGTTTCACTTCCCGCTGTACAACAATCCGTTGGCGGGCAGAGAGAGTGAGACCGTTGGTAAGGCAGTTAATTTCGCAGAACCCACATTCGATACACTGGTCCACCGACTCATCAATAACCGGCATGGGTTTGAAATTTTTCAGATGCAATTGGGGGTCATCTGAAATGATCACATCCGGATTCAGTATTTTTTCAGGATCGAAGGCTGCCTTGATCTCCTTCATGATTCCGTACAACTCTTCACCCCATTCGTATGCCACAAAGGGAGCCATGTTCAATCCTGTCCCATGCTCAGCCTTCAGGGATCCGTCGTATTTATCCACGATAAGTCTGGTAAGCTGCAGGATCATATGATCATACTTTTTAAGCTCCTCCGGATTGTGAAAATCCTGGGCAAAAATAAAGTGCAGGTTCCCATCCAGTACATGACCATAGATCACTGCATCTTTGTATCCCAGTTCGTCCAGCATGTTCCTCATATCAATGACCGCCTCTGTGAGGTGATCTGCACCCACGGCCACATCTTCAATGATCACACTGGTTCCGGGCTCCCGCATGCCGCCTACCGATGGGAATATACCCTTCCGTACGTTCCAGTAAGCTACAATCTGTTTGCTATCTTCTGTTACTTCAAATTCACGAACCAGGTCAAATCCCGACAGGGCCTTCTCAGATTTACCGATCATCGCATGAAGTGCCTCCTGGGTTTCAGCTTCCAGGTCGATGAGCAGGGCCGTTACATTGTTGTCGAAATCTCTGATGTACTCCGGGACTCCAGCATCTCCTTCAACCGATCGCAGGGCCTCCCTGTCCATGATCTCAATGGCAGGAATCTTCGTTTTTCGAAGGTGAGGTACTGCGTTGCATGCCGATTCCAGGTCTTTGAAATAGAGCAGTGCTGAAGCCCTGAATGGTTTCACCGGTATGGTTTCGAAGGTGGCTTCCGATACGAAACCCAGGGTCCCTTCCGAACCTACCAGCAGGTGCAGAATAATATCAACGGGATCATCAAAATCGAGAAATGAGTTAAGTCCGTATCCTGTGGTGTTTTTGATGCTGTATTTCTTCCTGATCTTCTCCACCAGTTTTGGATTCGACCTGATTCTCTCCTTCAGGTCGTTAAGGGTGGAGATCAGCTCTGGTTTAGCTTTCAGGATTGCTTTCCGGCTCTCCGGATCGCCAGTGTCCAATAAGGTACCATCGGAAAAGATGATCCTGGCCGATTGTATGGTGGCATAGCTGTTGGCATGGATACCACAGCTCATACCACTGGCATTATTTACGATGATGCCTCCAACCATGGCGGAATTGATGGAAGCGGGATCTGGTCCAAATTTCACTCCATAGGGTGCCAGCACCTGGTTGAGCCGGGTTCCGGTAATTCCTGGTTGTGTCTTAATATACTTGCCATCGTCTAAAATCTCATAGCTGTTCCATTGATCTCCGCGGGCCTGTAACAGGACCGAATCGGAGATGGATTGACCCGACAGACTGGTGCCTGCGGCCCGGAAAGTAACAGGTGTTTTGGTTTCCTGCAGGATTCTGAGAGAATCAACTACCTGTTTTTCTTCCAAAGGTTTGAGAACAATTTTTGGTATCTTTCGGTAACATCCGGCATCTGCAGCAGTGGCAATCAACGTAATATCATCGGTAAATACCTGCTCTTTTCCAACTACATTGGTCAGGTCTTTATGGAGGTTGTTCATGGGCAGCTGAGCATGTAAAATTTGTATGACGTATTATAACGTTTGTAAAGTTAAATATTATCTTTGTAAATCAAATTTCAGCCTTCATGAAAAAGAGTTCTATACTTGTTTGCGTGGTGATGGTAACACTGTTTACAACACCGGGTAGCCAACTCCATGCACAGGTGAAAACTGGTATTGATGTACTGCGGGGTAGAGACTTTGACCTGTTGAAAGGCAAAAGGGTTGGTTTGGTCACGAATCCTACCGGCGTAGATAGACAATTGCGTTCCACCATCGACATTCTTCATGAGCATGTAAACCTTGTTGCACTGTTTGGTCCGGAACATGGAGTAAGGGGTGAATTTTCAGCTGGCGATCATGTGGATAACCAGGTGGATGTTCGAACCGGGATTCCGGTATATTCACTCTATGGGAAAAGCAGGAAGCCGGACAGGAATACTCTGGAGCTGGTTGATGTGATCGTCTATGACATCCAGGATGTGGGTGTGCGATCGTACACTTACATCAGCACCATGGGTCTTGTAATGGAGGCTGCAGCCGAATTGGATAAGGAGGTGGTTGTCCTGGACCGCCCCAATCCCCTGGGGGGTAACAGGGTTGAGGGACCGCTTGTGACAGAAGGATTTCACTCTTTTGTGAGTCAGTATAAAATACCCTACATCTATGGGCTTACCTGTGGTGAGTTAGCGCTCTTTCTCAATGAAGAAGGGATGCTGAATGAAGGAGCGAAGTGCAGGCTTCAGGTGGTTCCCATGGAAGGTTGGAACAGGGAAATGCTATTTGATCGTACCGCTCTTCAATGGGTGCCTACCTCGCCACATATTCCCGATTATAAAACAGCTTTCTTTTATCCTGCTACAGGGATTATCGGGGAACTGGATCCCACCATGATCGGAATCGGATACACCCTTCCGTTTCAGGTACTGGTCACCGAAAACATAGATGCAGGTCATTTGGCAGATGCCATGAATGCACTCAAGCTGAATGGAGTTGTTTTTCGCCCCATCTATTTTAAACCCTATTACATGGGGAAAAAAGGCAAATCGCTCCAGGGTGTTCAGATCCACCTGACCGATCCCGGGAGAGCTGCACTCACCGAGATTCAGTTCTGGTTTCTCCAGGAAGCCCATAAGCTCGATCCTTCATTCAACCCCTTTGAAGAGAAGCAGGATCGTTACAGAATGTTTGATTTCGGATGTGGCTCTGATCAACTTCGTACCCTCATGATGGAGGATTTCAATTTCCAGCAGGTAGTTCAATACTGGAATCGTGATGCTGATGCATTCCGTCAACGTTCCGGGAAATATTACCTCTATCAATAGATATGCAGATGCGAAGGCTACAATTTTATATCTTTTCTATGCTGATGGCTATCATTGTGGCAACTTCGATGGCTGCCCAGGAGTCTCAGCCAGCCAGTGATTCCGCGGTGATCACTCAGGTGATGCAGAGAGCTGATTCTTTGCTGAACGGGGATTGGTTTATTCAGGTCACTGGTTATCAAAAAAGAGTCTCCACTGAAATTGATACAGCAAAGATCTCCAGGAAGCATAAATGGATCCGGGTGTATGCCGACCGGCAACTGGCATATTCCCCTTTCAGAGAATCAACCCTTGATGCGTTTGAGAAAGCGGTTGCAACTGACCTGGGAGAGGAGTTTAAAGGGTATCGCTTGGTACTCTATTCCGGGAAAAGAAATGTCCGTGAGTACATCCCCAATTACTTCAGGAGCGACCGAAAGTCAATGGACAAGAACCGCTCCCCGGGAAAACTGAAAAGAAAGTCACCACCACTGGTACAAAATCTCTCAAAAAACTATATTCCGGATGCAAATCTATACAACATCAACATAGCCCTGTGGCACAGCCATGGCTGGTATTATGAGCCAAAACTGCATCGTTGGGAATGGCAGAGGGCCCGGATTTTTCAGACCGTTGAGGATATCTATCCCATGGCTTATACGCTGCCCATGCTGATCCCCATGTTAGAAAATTCCGGGGCCAATGTCTTTGTGCCACGCGAGCGTGACTGGCAGATTCATGAAGTGGTGGTGGATAACAATGGGAGTACCGGAAGAAGTATTTATGTTGCACCTGATAATGCCGCAGAGAGTGTTGACTTTACTGGTTTTGCCAGGGGAACTCCACCCTACCTGGATGAAAATCCTTTTCGACTTGGAACCTATGTGGAGATGGAATCCCAACGGAAAGCCAACGGGTATGTCCAATGGATTCCCGAGATTCCCGAGACCGGAGAATATGCAGTGTATGTTTCATTTCAGGCTTCATCTGAGAACGCTCATGATGCCCGTTATAAAGTTTATCACGCTGGCGGAGTGACAGAGTTTTCTGTCAACCAGCAGATGGGTGGCAGTACCTGGATCTACCTGGGGAGATTCAAATTCAATGGGGGTATCCAGCCGGAGAGCGGAAAGGTGGTTCTGACCAACGAAAGCAGCCGGCGATCGGCACGCATAACTGCCGACGCTGTGAGATTCGGAGGGGGAATGGGAAACATTGCCAGGAATGGACTTACCGGCAATCGTCCACGCTACCAGGAAGCGGCGCGCTATTACCTGCAGTATGCTGGCTTCCCCGATTCACTGGTGTGGAAGCTGAATGAGAAGAATGATTACAATGATGATTTTCAATCCCGCGGGGAGTGGGTCAACTACCTGGTGGGAGCTCCTTCGGGCCCGTTGGCTGACCGAAAAGCAGAAGGTCTGGGGATTCCGGTGGACCTCTCTTTTGCCTTTCATACCGATGCCGGGATCACAGACAATGATACAGTGATCGGTACGCTGGGGATTTATAGCACCACCCACGACAGAGGTTCTTTTCCCGGTGGATTATCCCGGATGGCTTCACGCGACCTGACCGATCTGATCCAGTCACAGATTGTGGAGGATCTCAGAAGCAAATATGATCCTGCCTGGACCCGCCGGGGTATGTGGGATCGTGGATACAGCGAAGCATTTCGACCCAACGTACCAGCCATGCTGCTGGAACTATTCTCACATCAGAATTTCCTGGATATGCGATTCGGACAGGAACCCATGTTCCGGTTCGATGTGAGCAGGTCCATCTACAAAGGCATGCTCAAATTCCTCAATGCATTCTATGGGATCGGGTATGTGGTGCAGCCTTTGCCTGTGGATCACTTTGCTACGGAGATCCTTTCAGGTGGAGAGATCAGGTTAAGCTGGAAACCTCAGTCAGATCCGCTTGAGCCTACGGCTGAAGCAGAAAGCTACATTGTTTATACCCGCATCAATGGGAACGGATTTGACAATGGGGTACCGGTGACTGAACCGTCGTTTACACTTGAAAACCCCCATTCCGATTCGCTCTACGCCTTTAAGATCACGGCAGTGAACGGGGGGGGTGAGAGTTTTCCCTCGGAAGTGTTATCAGTTTGCAAAACCGGGAACTCAAATGGTATGATATTGATTGTGAATGCATTTGATCGTACTGGAGGCCCTGCGTGGTTTGATGATGACCAACATGCAGGGTTCCTGCAGATGGTCGATCAGGGTGTGCCTTACGGCATGGACCTCCATACAGTGGGAGCTCAATTTGATTTTGTGAAGAGCTCTCCCTGGCTGGATGATGATTCGCCCGGACATGGTGCATCGTATGCCGACCTGGAACCTTTTGTAATTCCGGGAAATAGCTTCGACTTCAGCTGTCAGCATGGTCGTTCCATTCACAACGCCGGATACTCTTTTGTCTCTGTCAGCGATGAGGCTATCCTCGAGGGTGCTGTGGATCTGACTGCATTTGAGATGATCGATTATCTGGCAGGAGAGGAGAGGAGCACCTTTATGCCAAAGAATGATTCGGTTGCCCAATACCAGGTGTACCCCGACAGCATGCTCACGATCCTCGCTTCATATCTTGGAGAAGGAGGGAGTCTCCTTGTATCGGGAGCACATATCGCTACAGACATCCATTTTCACGGACAGGACTCTTTGGTAGCCTCCATACTAAAATATAAATGGAGAACCAGCAATGCCTCCCGCGCCGGAAGATTCTATTTTATGGATCCTGATTTTGCGGATGTTACAGAACAGTTTTCTTTTAATACCGAAGTCGATCCCAAACTCTACACGGTAGAGGGTGCAGATGCCCTGGAACCTGCTGATTCAACTGCCTCCACACTAATCAGGTATACGGAGAATAACATGAGTGCCGCTGTTGGATTTCGTGGGGATTATGGGATCGTGGCACTGGGTTTTCCTTTTGAGACGATCAGAGACCAGTTAGCACGGGATTTGATCATGAGCAAAACAATTACATATTTATTGAAACAGAAAGAAGATGAGTAAGATCAATTGTTTTATTCCTGTTAGTGATCCTGCTGTGTGGGATGAAACACTGGTGGAATTAACAGACAGTAAACTGATTAACAGGGTTTACCTGTTGGGACAGACGGATCCTGAGATTGAGAATGAACGGTGCAGTTTTATAAAGACCGAAGGTCGGTTCAGTACAGATACCATAAAGAAGATTGCGGATCATTCCACAGGAGTTGATTATTCCATGATCATTACCGGAGAGTCCGGGATAAAGCTTGGTATGTTTGCCCTCGAGCGTTTCATATTGGTGTCGGATGACATGAAAGCGGGAATGGCCTATTCCAATTATTATGACAGTCTGGATGGAAAATTGTCCGCTCACACAGTCATCGATTATCAGCCGGGAAGCTTGCGGGATGATTTTGAATTCGGCCCTCTCCTTTTCTTCAATAGCAAGGCATTGATCAGGGCCACTGAAGAGATTCAGGACTCCTTTGAACATGCCGGACTCTACCAGCTAAGGTTGAAGTTGAGTCAGGCTTCCCTGCCTGTGCGCATTCCCGAGTTTTTATACGAAGTTCAACCTTTGGACAGGCGGGCTTCGGGGAAGAAGATGTTCGACTATGTGGATCCGAAGAACAGAGTGGTTCAGCTGGAGATGGAGGGAGCAGTGATCACCCACTTAAAGGAGATTGATGCCTACCTGGAACCGGTATTTAAGGAGATACGTTTTGATGAGGATAACTTTGAGGTAGAGGCCTCGGTGATCATCCCTGTACTCAACCGGAAGAAGACTGTTGCCGACGCCATTGAATCGGTCATGGCTCAGAAAACAGATTTTGAGTTCAACCTGATCCTGGTGGATAATCACTCCACCGACGGGACCACAGAGATTGTGAAGCAATTTGCAGAAAAGTACACTAACCTGATCCATGTGATTCCTGAAAGGCGCGACCTTGGGATAGGTGGTTGCTGGAATGTGGGGATTCATCACACTCAATGTGGAAAATTTGCAGTTCAACTGGATAGCGATGACATTTACAGGGACGAAACTACATTGGAGCAGATTGTAGCCGCTTTTTACGAGCAGCAGTGCGCCATGGTGATTGGATCCTACCAGATGACCAATTTCGATCTGGAGGAGATTCCTCCCGGTTTGGTGGATCACAAGGAGTGGACTCCTGAAAACGGACGAAATAATGCCCTACGTATCAATGGATTAGGGGCTCCAAGAGCATTCTATACCCCTGTTTTAAGAAAGATCAATGTGCCCAATGTAAGTTACGGTGAGGATTATGGAGTGGGTATTACGGTGAGCAGGTATTATCAGATTGGGAGGATCTACAATCCCATCTATTTGTGCCGGCGCTGGGATGAAAATTCGGATGCATCCTTAAGTATTGAAGCAGAGAATAAACACAACCTGTACAAGGACCGGTTAAGGAGCTTCGAACTGACAGCAAGGATCAACCTGAACAGAAGCAAATGATGACAACCCAGGAGAAAGCAGATGCCCTGTTCGAGGATCAGAAGAGCAGCTGGCCCCAGCTGGGAGGCAACTGGGAGAAGCTTGGCGCTGCCCGACTGAGGAAATTTGATTTTGATGGATTTACCATCCAGGTACAGTTCAATCCCAAACGGATTGTCTCCTCGGCCGCAAAGGTCGATAAACTGTCCATTGAAAAGCGGAAATGCTTTTTATGTACTGAGAATCGTCCTCCGGAAGAGAAGAGTGTGTGGTTCGGTGAGGATTATGAGATCCTCTGCAATCCTTTTCCCATTTTCAGGGAGCATTTTACCATAGCAAAGTCGGACCATACACCCCAGGAAATTGAACATGAATTTTTCAGATTCCTGGATCTGAGTCAGGAATTGCCCGATCTGGTTATGTTTTACAATGCGCCATCCTGCGGGGCATCTGCCCCCGATCATATGCATTTCCAGGCAGGGAATCGTGGATTTATGCCGCTGGAGGATGAATTAGGGACCATCAAACAAAAGTATGGAAATACAATGTTGCATGTTCCCGGACTTACTGTCACAGCCATTGAGGATGGATTGCGTCGTTTTGTGTTGCTGGAATCTAATGACAGAGCCTCTTTAAATCAGCTATTCCAACTGATTCTTGAGTTCGTAAGAAAGTTGCAACAGGGAGAAGAGCCAATGATTAACATGCTCTCCTACTACAGGGATGGATGGCAGATCATGATATTTCCAAGGGAAAAGCACCGTCCCTGGCAATATTTTGAAGAGGGGGAGAAGAACATTTTGCTGAGTCCGGCATCGGTGGATATGGGGGGCATGCTGATCACTCCGCTGGAAAAGGACTTTCAAAAGATTACCAGAGAAGAGATCGAAGATATTTTTTCCCAGGTATCATTCTCACAACATAATTTTGCAAAACTGACTGGGCATCTGAATGATAAACTACGGTCATATGAAGAATGAACCATCTCCGCATATTGAAATTGGAATTGTAAAGGCTAAAAGTATCCGGTTCAGCCTGGAAGGGGATTATATGATCCGGGGAAAAGTCGAATCGAGGTATGACAATGCTGAGGCAGCCCTGATAAACGGGAGCATCGTGATCACTCATGATCATGAG
>JBDLIX010000089.1:0-20997 GCA_039714655.1 Bacteroidota bacterium | reverse complement strand
TCTTTGATAAACCTGAGTACTCCAGTCTCCTCTCCAGCGTTCACTTTCAGGAAATAGAGGCCCGGGTTCAAATGATTGATATCCAGCGAAAGATTGGAAAACCCACCAGAATGGTACAGGTTGGAGTAAACGCTCCTGCCCGTCATATCGATGATCTGGATGGCGGTTTCACCAACGTAATCAAATACCACATTGAGATATTCTGAAGCTGGATTGGGATATACCTGAAGCATCTGGATAATCCCTGTCTCCTTTGCAGAAACCAGAGAAAGCTCCTCCTGCATAAAGGTGTATTTGCCTTCAGACATCCCCGTAAATCCGGTGAAATAGAGCTTGTAGTAAGTTGAATCGGTTTCTCCGTAGCTCTTAAGGAAGTAGACTACAGTGCTGTCCACAACATAGGTCATAGTGCCCATATCGAATGATTTCCAATCAGATCCAATGATGCTGATGACCGAAGTGAAAGCGCTGTCTTCGAATTCCACAAAGGTGGATTGGTCAAGTCCCTCCTCCTTTACCTCCTGTGCCAGCAGATGATCCTCATTGGTGAGCACTCCTGTGACAAAATAGGGAATGGTATTATCCCAATACTTTGTGAAAAGCAGGTCCCAATCAGCCTGTACCGGTTCCCTGTCAATGATTTCTTTGCCATCAATGGAATAGTAAACAAAACCTTTGGAATTGTACTCTCCTGAGTTGAGTGATACCAACTCTTCGTCACTGCCGTCCAGGTTGGCATATTTAAAATCCCAGGTATTGGCCATGGCACCCCGCATGATGATGGCCAGCTTTTTATATTCACCCGCAACGGTTTTTATTACATAAAGGCTGTCACCTGTGATAATGTGGTTGGCCATATTGTATGTACCCCATCCATAGTCGGGATGCCCGGTTGCATTGGCAGAAAAGGCTCCCTCATCAAATGTCTCAATGGAGTTGTAGAGGGGCGACCATGTCATCCCTGTGGTATCCAGGGTGGCCCAGTCTGCCGTATCACCTGCCGGATAGGTATAAACCTCAACGCCGGCACTATTGTTGGCAAGGATGCTAACGCTGAAATTACTGGTGGTAAATCCCAGGTCCCAGTTATTCCTGGCAACTGTAGTTACAGTTCCGTTCGCAAGGCTGTAGTAGACATCGTCGGCATAACTTGCACCGGTAACAACCTCCTGCTGTTCCTGGGCCAAAAGTGAAACTGACAACAGGACCATAGTCAATAAAAGTAAAGCTCTTTTCATATCTGAATGTTTTAGCCTGCCCTTGGGCAGATTGGATTATTAATTTGTATTCCTTGATCCAAATCTACGGGTGAATTCTGAAGAAAATCTGAAGAATGCTGTTAAGTCCGGTGAAATTTACCGTTGAAAGGTGTAGGTGAATTTGACGGTGATGTTTCTTTGATCGTATACCGGCAGGGTAGGAATCTCCCTTTCAAGCCATGTGTTCCTGCCTTCGTTGAAAACCACGTAAAGGTCGGTGCCCTCTTTCGGATTGTACCGGAAGCGAATATTGGAGAGAACTTTGTTGATGGCAGTGTTGTATTGTACAAATGCGGAACAGGAGACTTTTGTGCTAAACATATAGAGCGCTTCCAGTCCGGCAATATGGTTCATAAGGGTTTGCTCCCTTTCGGCAAAATTCACATAATCGTACCTGTATATCCCACCTAATTCCAGAGAGGCTCCAATGTTCCATTTAGGTTTAAGGCTGGGAGATAACTTAATTCCGTCATAATATCCTCCTCCCTCAAACATAACCATTGCACTCAATGATCTGGATTGGGGTGTAAATATCCTGATATCAGTATTCAAAAAATGATACATTCCCGCCGGGACCACTACCGGGTCGAGGATCTCAAACTCCTCCTCCAGGAATTCGTAGTTGTATATCACATTAAGCGTTCCTTCCCAACCTTTCTTTGAAGTGAAATTCCAGTTGGGGCTTGCATGATAGATGAGCAGTGAATTGTCGAAGACACTGTTCAGGTGATAATTCCTCAACAGGATATTGTGACTCTGGAGTTTTGCACTCTCCGGAGAAATCCATGTATACCTCAGTTCCTCCCGGGTGACCCAGTAGTTATCAAAAATCTCAAATCCGATCCCCGGATCAAAGTCAGCACCTGAGTAAGAGGCCGTAAGAAGGTAGGAGATCCCTTCCTGTTTTCTTCTTTCCCAATGTACCATAAATCGTGTTGGATCCAGGGAGAGGGGTTTGTTATTTACTTCGTCCTGGAATGTCTGGGCCCAGCGGAGAGTGAGGTATTCATCTCCGAAAAGACGGATAACACCATCTACCCCGTAGGCCATATTATAGGTGCCATCCACTCCCAACCTGGAGGTGAACATTCCTCCGGCATAGGAGTATTGGTTAAATACCCTTTTTTTGACACGGAAAACCCCAAAGTTTTCAGAGGGAAGATCCTCAAAGGAGGCGGTCTGCATATCCAAAAAACCTATATCCCAGTCATTTATCCTGCTATTGATGCGGGCTCCACCCCAGATCCTCACGGGATTTCCATCATACAGTCCAATTCTGCGACTATAGAACAAACTGGTTCGTCCACCCAGGTCAAAATCGAAAATACTGCTTCGTTCTAAAAAGAACATTCGTTTTTCAGGAAAATAGAGGCTGAACCTGGTAAGGTTAAACTGTTGGTCGTCGGCCTCCACCTGTGCAAAATCGGTATTCACAGTCAGATCCAGGGTGGTATTGGGAGTGATCCCATATTTGACATCCAGTCCCGGTTCCAGTTTGAAATCCTGGCTGTAGTCATATGCAGTTTCACCCTCATTCAGATCCTGGGACTGTTCAAATCCCGAAAGCAGGTAGGGAGTGATATAGAGTGGCTTTTTTGATTTTAACCCTTCGAACTCCACTTCTGCATATTGGGAAGGTTTCAGGTTGCTGTAGTCTCCCCAGGTCAGAGGCGTTTCGGGGAAGATGTAGCCTTCATTTTTTGCAGGTACCCAGCGAAATATGTTGAGCCCCATGACGATCTTTCCATCACTGGGCTGAAACCTGAGGCTGGAAATGGGGATGCGCATCTCCACATACCAACCCTTGTCGTCCATGGCTGTTTTTACATCCCAAAATGTATTCCAGCTTAAATTAACGGGGGGTATCTCATCCACAGGTGTACCGTCATTCATGACAGTGAAATCGGAACGAAGTCCCAGTGGATTGGTAAAAAAGAGCAGGGAGTTCTCTTTATCATTGTAAGTGTCCAGACTGATCCCAAACCAATCACAAGCCATGGTAAACATATCCCTCTTTTTCCCTACAGGATGAATCAGATTCGGATCCGACACATAAAGCATTCCACCTACATAGATATACTGGTCATCATAGACCATCCTGATCACCGATTTCTCACCTGGAGGATTGCCGGAAACGGGGATGTGTGAAATCATTGGGAATGGTTCCACCTCTTCCCATATGGCTTCTTGGGGCAGACCATCTAAAATAATTTCAGTATCAATCCGTTGGATAACCCAGCGCTCCTGACCTTGTACGGGTGTCAGTTGGGCGTTTAGAAGAATTATGCCCGCGATCAGAATAGAAAGCAATAACTTCACTATTTGGAGTGGATAGTTAAAAAAAGAAAATTACGAATTATCTTTCATAAGTCAAGCAACCAAAGCGATGCCTGCGGCATCTTAGTAAAAAGTCGAAAGTCAAAAGTCGAAAGTAAAATGTTACACATTCGAAGCAATCTTTCAAGCAGACGAAGCGAGCATTATCAGATGAGTGAAGCAAATTGGTCAGCCTCATACAGTGAGAATATGACAAAAGAGAAACGGACCAAAATATCAAATAGGAGATCTGGAAGATTTACCATACGGATTATAATGCTGCTGGGCCTACTGCTGGTGGGGTGCGAGAAAGAGGTGTATAATGCTCCCGGGGACCAGCCGCTCTTTTTTGAATACCATTATATCAATCATGCCTGGGGGTTCCAGGAGAGTGGATGGTTGATTGACAGGGATGGAAATATCAAATCTTTTAATATGCCGGAGGATTACCGGATTGGATTGACAGGAGGTCATCTGAGCCTGGAAGATCTTGAGCATAACCTGGGACTCACCGATTCAATCGTTGGAAATGTAGCTGATGGGGAGTTGAAGAAATATATAAACTATATTCCAGCTGCAGCAGAAGGGGAGATTGGAAGATCAAACTCTATTGCTGCCGATGCAGGCTCATCTGTGCTCTCCTGCTACCTTTGGGATCCCGAAAAGAGTGCCTATCAATATGTCTTTCTTGCCCAATCGGGTGACTGGGAACAATTCAATCTTTCCGAAGAGGCAGAAAAACTGGTAGAGTGGCTTTTAGATTTTGATGTTTTCTGGTTGTCTGACTAGGAGTTCAATTGAGACAATATCTATTTCCTCTCTTTTTTCATGCCTGTTACTCGCATTAAATCAATCACATACATTTTTTTATAAAAAAAATCACAAACTCTGTAGGGGTGAAGCAAGGGGGTTGGTGTGATATAAGTGAAACCATAAATAGTTCACTTAAAATCAGAAATCATGAAAAAGTTATCGTTTTATTCATTTATAGTATTCTTGCTTGGAGTATTTTTTTTCACAGCCTGTGAAAACAACTATAACGGCCCCGAGCTTGAAGAGACTATTATTCCCGATCAACTGACCGTTGATATCCCTGCGTCACTTTCCCAGGATGTTTCCGTTAAGAAAAGTGCTGCGGTTGACACACTCAAGGGTGGGGAGATCTATCGCCATCTTACTTTCTTCATTCACGCCGGTGAGCATTCTGCCCGCTTGGTAAAGCGCGTGATCTGGAGCCTGCGAATCTATAAAATTGAGAGTGTAATTACCCTTACCTATGAAAGCGAAGATGACGGACGTATCAAAAACCTGGTGGTTGTTGAGAGTCCTGAGTTTGACGGACGTGTCTGGGAATATGGTCTGACCATTACTGATGCTGAATCGGAAGGAAATGAAGATGGCGGTAAGGCCATGCAGATCTTCTGGAACAGCAATCCCGGTGCCAAAGAAGGTGTCACCCTGATCAAGCCTTATAACCTGGACCGTTCCAATGAAAGCAGGATGGCTGAAGCCATGTTCAGGATCGATTATAGCGGGGCTGGCGAATTTGGATATGACCGTCATATGATCATCTCCATTGCCGACATGCCTTCCATTGATCCCCTGCTGGCCCCTTTCGCCATGGATGGCATGAAAATGTTTGTAGGTAAGAATGGCGACTATGTGGATGTCTATGGAAACTCCAGTCATCCCAATGCAAAATTCCTAACCGAAAAAGTTGGGTACAACTGGGCCTTCGTTGCTTCCGGTTCCAAGAGTCAGGATATTGCCGTAGCCGAAGTTGGTTTGCCACTGAGTACGGTGGATGCTGAAGGAAGGGCTGTATTGCTGGAAGAGAATTCCGTATACAATGTGCTTTACAATGAAGTTAAGACCGTATGGCCCCATGCAAGCGACGAGATCCTGAATGCATGGCTGACCAACACAGAGGCTCCCGGATTTTTTAGTGAGGATGGATTTATTCAGGGTGGTGAAGCTCCTGGCGATGAATTCCTGCCACTGGTAGACAGGATCATGGGTCTTTCACCCTACAATCCTAAGTCCATTGCCAACCTGGAGATTCTCTTCAATTAGGTTTTCAATATATATGATCCCACACATAGAGGGATCCACAGAGGCCGTCTCATGCACATGGGATGGCCTCTTTTAGGATATCCAGATCAGATCCTTTTTCCAACGGTCAGTCAGCTTCTGTACGGAGGTATGATGGGTAATCCCCAATAAAAAACCGCCTCCCGGTCCGTTGAGTTTCAGGTAGTATTCATTGGAGATCTGACCCTCTATCCAGAGATCGACCAAGTTGGATGGGATCATTTCCCTGAAATGTGTGAACTGAAAATCAGAAAGTACCCTAACAAGCAGGCCAGGATCTACATCACGCTCACCCAGTAGTGATTCGATCAACTTCTGATTAACAACCATGTATTCATGCCTGACGGAGGATGCAAATCCTGAATCTTCCATCTGTACCAGGAATTGCTTGATCTGGGGACCTGTATCAAAACGCTTGCCCGAATCCAATAGAAAAAACCGATAACCGAAAGGGAGCTGAGCAGGATTGAGATCTACTTTTACAATGGAGCCATCTTCTTTGACATAGAGGGGTGTTCCCAGGTAGCTGGTCAGGGCATCCACTCCTGAACTTTTTCCATGAAAAAATGATTCAATGGCTGCCAGATCTTCTTTCTGCTGAAGAGGTGTAACACTCCCCGCTTCCGGGAAAAAGAGGTCATAAATTGCTGCACTAACCGCACCAGAACTACCCAGCCCATTTCCGTTGGGGATGGTTATCTCCAGCCAGTAGTGTTCCATGTTGTTTGATAAAAGTTCAAGGTCAGGGAGTGCATGAAAGGTTCCTGCCGGAAGGTGGCCCACATAATGATAAAGCTCCTTCAGGGATTTCATGGATTGTGAAGCCTCTTTTTCCAGACCGGTTGGGATGTTTGCGGTTTTCCTTACCCTGACATGGAAGTTGTTGAGTGGAATGGTGATTGTGCTTCCGCCCAACACTCCACCGTATTCACCCACCAGCATTACTGTGGAAGGATATATGTTATCTCGATCCAGTGTCATATCTATTCTCCAATATTATACAAACTTAAGTTATTTCTTGCCTGTAGCCCTCGTTTGGATCTATCTGAAGGTACCTCGAAAGCCATCGGGTACCTATGTAAAAGGGGATGGTATCCACCAGGGCAGCAGTCATTTTAAACAGATAATTTGATAGAACAAGAATAACGAGTCCGTGTACGACTGTTTCGCCGGGGGTGATCGATATGGCATTGGTGAAAAAGAAAGTGATGGAAATCACAGCAATGGAATCCACCATCTGGCTGATGAGGGTCGATCCGTTATTCCTGAGCCATAAGGCCTTTCCCCTGGTCAGCCTCTTGATGTGGTGAAAGATCTGAACATCCACAAGCTGGGCGGTAAGGTATGCAATCATGGAAGCGAGTGTGGCCATGCTTGTCCATTGCCGGATCTGGAAATAGGTTCTGTCGGGATGCAGTATGTCAGGCAATCCGTCGGAGCCCAACTCGGTGTGGGGGGGGAGAACTCCTCCCAACCACAGAATGAAAAGTACCCAGATGTTCAGGACCAGACCAACCCACACCACCATGTTGGCACGTTTCTTTCCATAAAGTTCGCTGATTAAATCGGTACACAGGAAGGTGATGGGGTATGGGAGGACCCCGACAAATACCACGAATGGAATCCTTACCGATCCAATATTAAACGAAAGATCTATCTGACGCGAGATTCCCAGGATGTTCAGGACAGCCAGGGTTCCCAGGAAGAGTCCCGAAAGGATCACAAATACTATTTCGCGTCGGACAGCGATCCTCCTGTTTTGATCATTTTCACTACCAAACATCCTATATCCGGGTTTATGTATAAAACCAAGCTGTTCATTAAATGTTTCAAAAGATATGTAATTAATCGCTTAATTGTATGCTGTATATATCGTGATGAAAACGGGAATTGGGAAATTGCTGCAAATTGAGCAGGGAGACCGGCCCATGATCGGGGCACTTCTTGTGCAGGCCGTTTGTACCGGGATCTTTGTCGGGGTCCTGGAACTGGAGGCTAATGCTCAGTTTTTGGAAACATTTGGTGCAGATCGTGTGCCGCTGGCCATGATGATTTCTGGTGCTGCCGGGATCCTGATTGCAACCATTTACAGTTATTTCTCCAAACAATTGGGGGTAAAACCTTTCGGTATTTTAAACCTGGGGGTAGTTTTGATCATTACTGTTGCGTTGCTGTTGGGTTTTCGTCTCCTTCAGAAGGAACATCTTGATTATATCATATTTGTTTTCGCTGGTCCACTGGTCCTGATTACATTGTTGGGCTTTTGGATTACCGTGAGGGGTTTTCTCTCTCCAAGTAAGGGGAAACAGTTAACAGGACTTATTGAAGCGACACTGATTGGAGGTATGGTTGTCGCTTTCCTCTCCACACCTTTGTTAATGCGGTTGGATTTCCAGATACAGAATATTCTCTACATTGGAATGGCTAGTCTGATCATTGCAACGGGTGCACAGCTCTATGTCCTTACCATGATCAGCAGAGATCACCCTCGTTTTAAGACAAGGGTCAAGAGCACTGGTCCCCTGCGTCTGTTTTCTCACCGGTTCACAGCACTGATGGCTGCTTTTGTGGTTATGGGAGTCTCAGTTGCTGTGTTGCTTCATTACGCTTTTTTGTGGGTGACTGGAAACCGTTTCCCCGGTGGAATCGAACTGGTCTCATTTCTCGGATACTTTTCGGGGATCATGATGATGCTTGCATGGATGATGAAGAGATTCCTGTTTGGCTGGATCAAGAAGAAATTTGGAATCAGGATCACCCTGCTGCTCTCTCCTGTGTTGTTACTCTTACTGACCATTGGCTCTGCCATTGCAGGTGAGAGCTATGGTTTTGAAGGTGAAGCACATCTCTTTATCTATTTTTTTATGCTTGTTGTATTCTCTAAATTCATTGGAACAACCATGAAGGAGTCCATGGAGAACCCATCCATGAACCTGATATATAAGTCCCTGGATCCCCGGGAACGTTACAGCATACAATCGGGCATCGAAGGGGTGCTCAGTCAGATCGGGGTATTTACGGCAGGCCTTTTCCTGGCCGTTTTTGTGATGATCAGTTTCGTTGAGATCTTTCATGTTACCTATGTATTGTTTCTATTCCTGGTGATCTGGTTTTTCGTTGGACTTGCTCTCTACCGCAGCTACCTGAGGATGCTGAAAGTTACACTTGAGTCTGACCGCATTAAGGAGAGTGTGGATTTGAGCCTGGAGGAGATGGTCACGTTGGATTTGAATCAGACCGCTTTCCCAATGGAGCTGTTGGAGTTCAATCCATATTATTTTCATTATACCTCCCGGGATAAATTACTCACCCTGCTGAACCATTCAAATGCCAGGGTGCGTGGCCATATTTGGGACCATCTGTTAAATTCATCACCCGGGTTACCTGAACTTACCATCAGTCAGCTACTGGTAAGAGAAAAAGAACCGGATATCAAAGAGAGGATCAGGCGACTGAGTAAGCGTAAATTGAGGTCGAGGCTCGGATTACAGGAGGCGTTCATCAGGGAGCGGCTTGACAGGTTTTCAGAGGATAAGTCTGAACCTGACAATGCCATCGGGGAGGCTTTTCATTCTGGCGTAAGGAATGAAATTTATGCTGCCCTGTATCATGTGGGTGAGGTGCATGACCGGACATTTCTTCCTGAAGTGATATCCCTGTTAAGGGATAAAGATCCAAACGTCCAAAGTGTGGCCATTTCAACCGCCGGATTGATTGATACAGGTGGAAGTGGTATTAAACTCATTGATTTTCTTGATCATCCACAGTTTTATGCAACTGCGTGGTCAGCTTTGGTAAAACAGGAGGATCGGGTTCTTGAGGAGTTGGAAACAGCCTTCTATAAGCCGGATGCGGAGATCAAATTGCAAAAACGTATCGTATCGGTGATCTCAGCAATCGGGAGTGATCGTTCGGTTCAATTACTGCTTGATAAACTGGATTACCACCACCGGGAAGTGTTCTATGCTGTGGTAAGAGGTTTGTATGAGAATCAATTTCAGGCCTCTGAGATCCAGGTGGCACTCATTCAAAATGCTATTCTCAGAATGGTTCATACAGGGACCTGGAATATGGCAGCAAGAATCTCCGTCAGGACCGATGATCCGGGGGGAAGTCTTGCTAAGGCCATTGACCATGAAATTTGGGATGTTAATGAGGTGATCCTGATGTTGATGGCCATGATCTATGACCAACGCTCGGTCCGTCGCATCAGACTGAGTCTGCTGGACAGGCAAACAGATGACAGAGCAATGGCCATTGAGTTGCTGGATCTTCTTCTGGGGGAGCCCTTGAAGACCGTTCTTATCTCATATTTCCAGGATGTTGCTGTCAGGGAGAAGATCGACAAATTAAAAGAGCTCTATCCCATAGATATTTTTCCATTGGAGGTGTTGTTAAAAAGAATCCTGAATCGAGATGGCACCCAGATGGGCGATTTTATCAGGATTTGTGTATTGGAAAGAATGGGCAATGTGGACCGTTTTTTTGACGAACAACAGATAATTGCACAGGGATTTCATCCAAATCCTAAAATTCGTGAAACCGCAGCTCAATTATTGCGTAAAAATGATCCGGAGCGGTACCATATGGTCACGGAGCGTTTGGATTTTCCAGACAACAGTTTTCCCGATCATGAGGATGCAGCAAGATGGTATATGGATACCACCATGAAGCTTACCGCCTGGAAGTTATTTTTGAACGTGGGAATAAATTCCCTGTTTAAGCTGGTTTCAGGACTTCAGCCATACTCTGAGGATTTAATTACCAAGGGGGATTATGTGGTCCTGGCTAGGTCGGCTGCAACAGAGGAAGTTACTCCTCTTTCAGCGGGAATTGCAATTATTGCGGAGCACCAGCCCGAAATTTTAGAGCAAATTCGTTATCTTGGTACAATCGGAATGTGCGAGGCGTACTTGATTGAAAGGGGGGAATTCGTTGAACTACTGTTCGATGACAGGAGTTTATTGCACGTTTTTTGTACATTCTTAAACCAGACCACTAAAAAGTTGGTTTAAGAATGATTGTTGTAGATAATGAATTGAATTATGGGTGATGCCTCAATGATCAAGACCGGGGTGCTGAAAAGAAATCCTTTTCCCGGCATAAGACCATTCACCTCTGCTGAGGATAAGTTTTTCTTTGGCAGGGAGGGTGTGGTGACGGAGCTCGTTGATTCTCTCCTTGCCAACAGGTTTGTTGCACTTGTGGGCGCTTCCGGAAGTGGGAAAACTTCCCTGATCCAATCGGGGATTATCCCCGAACTTATTACTGATGAGAAGCAGGAATGGGTTCCTGTATCCATCAGGCCTGGCCACAAGCCTTTAGAGAACCTGATCCGGGGATTCCAGAAAGTATTTCCAAAAAAGGTAACGGAATCTGATGTACACTCTTTCCTTTCGGGTTCACAGAGCCTGGGTGACCTGATCAATGAAAAAGGGCTGGGTAGCCATAACTACTATCTGGTAGTAGACCAGTTTGAAGAACTCTTCAGGAGTGGGCCGTCGGTTAAGAAAAAGAAGAAGAATGGCAGAAATCCGGAAGCCATTCGGTTTGTAGAACTACTTGTCAAGGCTGTTACCGAGGAGAAGCCCGGTATATTTGTCATGCTCTCCATTCGTTCGGATTTTATCGATGCATGTTCCATGTATCGTTCCCTTACCGAACAGATGAATAAAAGTAAATACCTGCTTCCTCAGATGACACGGGAAGCACTATCAAAAGCTATCATGGGGCCGATCCGGCTTACTGGGGCTACTGTTGAATCAGGCTTTGAGGAGTACCTTCTCGACGATTTGGAAGATGTTGATGCACAACTTCCGATGTTGCAACATGCACTGATGCGAACGTGGGACTATTGGACCCAGCAGGGGAATCTTGACAAACCTATTACCATAAGTGATTATCAGGCAATCGGCACCATCAGGAACGCACTGAGTGACCATTTGGATGAAGCCTATGAGGAGCTGGATCAGCATCAGAAGTCAATCTGTGAACGGTTGTTCAAAACCATCACTTACAAAAGTGAGCAACATGACGGATTCCGGCGCCAGGCATCCATTGGAAACATTGCACGAATTGCACAATGCAATGTGGATGATGTGGCCGATATTGTGGAGGTATTCAGAAAACCAGGTCGTGCTTTTATTTCTCCGCATACCACAGTGTCACTAAAATCGGACAGCCTCATTGAGCTGTCACATGAATCCCTGATTGGAATCTGGCCCAGGTTGCAGGAATGGGTGGATGAAGAGTCAGATTCAATTAACATGTACCTCAGGTTATCTGAGGCATCAGCACTTTACCAGCAGGGGAGAACAGAATTGTGGAAACCCCCGGAACTTCAGATTGCACTGAATTGGAGGGATTCACAGAATCCCACTCCTGCCTGGGGCGTTCAGTATAACCCAGCTTTTGAGCGTGCCATGGTATTTCTCACCACCAGTGAGGAAGATTACCTGTGGGACGAGGAGCGAAAGGTCATCCTTCAGCGAAGACGGTTGCTCCTGAACCGGGCCATAGCAGTTTTTATGGGTGCAGTGGTAATTGTGCTGGCTGTTGTTTTTTTCAGTGTCAGGAACAGGCCGCCCAAAACGGAGCAGCCTGAACCAATGGCTGCACAGGACAATATGTATGTTCCGGAGACCAGGCCATCGACTCCAAATTTCACAGAGGAGGTACTCGTTGATCCGGTTGAGGAGACCATTGAGGAGTCAATTCCCATAACCGCCGAGGAGACGACCCCGGAACCTGTCGTTGAGGAAAGACAACAACCGGTCAGACAGGAGCGTAGAAATCAGGATTCCAATGCTTCCAGGACCTCCAATACCAGGACAAGTTCCACCTCATCTTCCCGTCAGCAAAGGAACACCACCACTCCCTCCAACACCAATGAAGTTGCGAGAGTGGAGCACCAGCAACGCGTACTCTCCATTGCAAAGGATGTGGCCCGGCAAAGTTCAGAGGTTTTAAGGAGTCCGGACCTTCAGGGACTGCTGGCCTATCAGGCTTTCAAGGTCAATTCCAAGAATAACGGCAAGTATTATGATGTGGATATCTATAACGGTCTCTATTCGGCGTTGAAGAAGCTTATATCCCCGGCCTATAATATCTATCCGAACATGAGGAGTTCCATCAAAGCCATTGAATGGTTGGATAGAACAGGCAGTATACTGACAGCCAGTAGTGATGGATCGATTAAAATACTCTCTGGAAATTATGCAAACAGTGCCTCCCAGATCAACCTGTCAGGTACCGGGATTACTAATGAATGTCTGGCCATAAGCCCGGATGAGAAGGTGGCAGCTGTTGGAACCAATGGAGGAGGTCTGCTGTTTATTGAATTGGAAAACCAGGGTAGTGTGATCCATCGTAACAGTGACCAGGGTAAGATCGTCCTGTTTCTTCAAAATCTTGGGAATACAGGAAGTTTAATTTCTGCAGGGACCGAGAACAGGATTCTTAAATGGGAATATGGCAGTTTCGAGAGTTCTACACTTGTATCAACCCAGGCCCGACCCTCTGCACTGACTGCTTCATCCGATGGGCGCAGCGCTGCATTCGGGACCAGAGATGGTAAACTCTACGAATTGAGTATAAGTGCGCCGGATGGAATTAAGCAGGTGAGCGACTTTGGACGTAATCATGTGAGATCACTGGCTTACAGTCCGGGAGGACGGTATCTGGTAGTTGGTCTCCTTGATGGGTCACTAAGGATTTTGGCTGGTGAGGGTCGACGTAACATTGCCACCTTACGAGGACCTGGTGCCAGGGTGACGGATCTGGAATACAGCCCGGACGGAAGATTTCTTGTGGCTTCTTCTAATGATGGAAATGTCTATCTGTGGAACACATCCGACTGGAGCAATCCACCCCTTGTATTTGGCGAAAACAATGGATTTGTCCTCTCTGTATGTTTTAGCAGAAATAGTGGATATTTTTACACTGGTAGTGTAGATTATCCGCGTCTGATCGGAAGGCCATCAGAATCTGCACAGATGGCCAATGATTTTTGTTCGCTGGTTGGAAGGAACCTTACCCAGGCTGAATGGGATCAATATTTTGGAGGAGATATCCCATATGAAAGAACCTGTCCTGGGGTAAATTAATTAAAACAATCTGATATGCGTAAATGGATTTTCATCTTTATTCCTCTGTTGGTTGGCTACCAATCCTTAGCTGCTCAGGATATGGTTGGGTGCACCCAGCTTCTTGAAGATGCAAAGGAAGCTTATTCTGCCGGAATGGTTGAACTTGTACCTGAGTTGTTGCTTCCTTGTCTTGAATCGGGGGGACTAACCGGAACTTCCAAACAGGATGCCTATAAACTTGTGATTAATGCATATCTGTTCGATTACCTGCCAGAGGAGGCGGACAGCCTCATGACCGATTTTGTGGATGATTTTCCAGATTACCGGGCCGATGCTGATGATCCGGCTGAATTTGTATTGTTGCTTGAATCCAATCTTCGGGCCAGAGGTATTGATCCCAATAAACCTGTTGTTTCAGAAGAGGACCTAGTGGTTGCAGGGCAGGATGGGAGACAGACCGCTCCTGTCAGGAGGCAAAGGACTCCGTTTGACTATAAGAATTCACTGGGTTTCCTGTTGGGTCTAAATGGCACTTTTCCCCAGATTGTGGAAAGATACAGTATTGGGGATCCTACCCTTGATGAGGGAAGTTTTGGATTTTCTCCAGGATACCAGCTGGGTGTTACTATGAATCTGATATTGGGTGAGAGTGCGGAGGCCTCCTTCGGATTGCATTATAACCGGACCAGGTTCAATTATACAGCCTCACCTCTATCTTTTACTACTTATGAATATGATGAGTACCAGAGCCATCTGCAGATCCCCGCTTCCATGATTTTCAAGTTAAATCCTGAGAGTGGCGGGGCATGCATTTATCTCCGTTTTGGAATTGTCGGAGACTATTTAATGGCTGCATCCGGATCAGGTATAAGGAGCTATACAGCCTCTTTGAAAGATGTTGTGGTGGAGAAAACAGAGATCACAGATTCAAGAGCCCGGCTAAATTTACAAGGAGTGGCTGGATTGGGAATCAGGATCCCCCTGGAGAGATCATTTATTTTCCTGGAAACCAGGTTTGCATCCGGACTGTTTCTGGAGAACCGGGAAGAGAACCGTTATGAAAACCAGGACCTGACCTGGTTACTTTATCATGTGGATAGTGATTTCCGGAGTCACCAGCTGAGCTTTTCAGCCGGAATTGCCTGGAATCTTTAAAACCCCTGAAGCATTTGACCATGAAATATAAAATTATAGTTATAGCGGGTCTGATTGGATTATTTTTCTCCTGTGAGAGGGAGATGTCCATTGAGCAATCCGAGAAGTTCATGAAATATTATGGCAACTACCTGATGGATGAAGCACGGGATGTGGAGGTGCTGGACGATGGAGGGTATGCCATATGTGGGACCGGTATGATACAGGGTCAGGGTAAGAGAATGGTGCTCATCATCACCGACGAGTATGGCAACCTGAGAAGTGGATTTCCAAAGTATTATACCGAAGAGGAGTTGGAATCCGGGGCCAATGCGATTGTTCCCATTCGTGGCGGACAGGGAGGATTTGTGCTGGCTGGTTACATAGAACGACCGGTAGAGGGAAGTCTGTCAGTTCAAAAGGATATGTTTGTGGTTAAGGTTTCCAGTACAGGACAGGAGATTTGGCAGAATAGTTATGGCTCCGCTGAAGATGAAGTGGTTCTCCATGCCACTGAGAAGATTTCGTCGGGTTATATGCTGGCAGGTTACCAGGTAAAGAACGGGAAATCAGATATTCTGATTATGGGTGTTGAAGAGGAGGGAGATTCCACCAAGCTGGGTTTGAATTACAACAATCCCTATTCTAAGAATGGCACCGCTACCTACCTGCTCAATACGGGCGAACGCTATTTATGCGTTTGTACCTACGACAAGATCGGTAAAGAGGGTACCGATATTCTGGTGCTTAGTATCAACGATGACCTGGATGCAATTCCTGAAACTCTAACAGATGATTCAAATGAGTATGGCACATGTATCCTTGAGGATGGCCTTGACAGTTACCTGGTACTTGGAAACCGTATAAGTTCATTGGGAAAGAATGAGGTTGTTGTACACCGTTTAGAGACCAGGGGCTTACTGATTACAAAATCCGTTCTGCTTGCAACCATTTCGGAGAGTAATATGGACTTAATAGGAAAGAGGTTTGTGAAAACAGCCGATGGAAGGTATGCCATTGTTGGTACCCGGCAAGCAAATGGAACCAGGGATATTTTTCTCCAGTTTCTAACATCCGAATACATGGTATCCGGACAAATTATTTATGGCGCTACAGGCGACCAGTCAGGCGCCGATATTGCCCTCCCCGAAGATGGAGGAATTGCCCTTCTGGGCACCAGCAGTTTTGAAACGAATGGTATGATTTCGTTGATCAAGACCGGCGACACGGGTGATCTTTAAAGACCTTTTTTAAGGATAAAATGATCATTATGAGAAACATATTGTTTCCTTTGCTTCTTATTCTATTTTTCCAGCTGCCGCGCACCGTAGATGGTCAAATTACCGCTACAATCATTGGTGATGCATCGGAGATGTGTATGGGAGATTCGGTAGCTGCATTTCTCAATTTTTCCGGAGGAGAAGGACCATGGAATGCTGTAATCAATGACAAAGATGGTGAATACCTGCTCCTTAATGCAGTGACTGCTTCCCATACCATATGGTTAAAACCTGATTCTGACAACACCTATTATATTGCATCAGTTGAGGACAGTAAAGGAACCCCAGGCAGCCCCCTGGGTGAGGCGGAGATTTTAGTGCATCAATCAACATCTGTGATTATTCTCATGGACCGGACCGCCTTTCTTCAGAGTGAACCGGGAATAGCCCTGGTCTCCTCTCCAACCGGAGGTGCATTTTCCGGTGCCGGAGTGGCCGGGAGCGCCTTCTATCCTGGTATAGCTACACCAGTGGGTTCTCCCCACACCATACACTGTACTTATACCAACGAGTTCGGTTGTGTAAGTGGTGACAACATTGATCTCCATGTACTTTCGGGAGTTGCCAGTGTAGAGCTGGTTTCGGGAGATGATATCATTAATGCAGTTTGTGATGATGGAGCAACATACACTATTCAAGGATCCAACGAAGATAACATTCCGGGGACATTTGATTTGGTCGAAGCCGTTTCCCATGTTGTTGTCCCGGGACATATTAGTGATCCGGATATTATGGATGACGAAGCGATCCTGGATCCGGTTGGGTTAACCGGCGCTTATGATATTGTCTATAGCTATGGAATGGATGAAGTTACCGTTAAATCTACTTTTCGGTTCCATGTGAATGATCTGGGTTCCATTGAGATCCTCAACCTTCCCGATACGGTATGTAAAAATGATAATCCTTATCCACTTGTCCCGGATCTAATTGATAATGACCCCTCTGCTACTTATAGTTTCTCTGGTCCGGGTCTGTCCGGGAACCAGGTTGAGGGTTATTTTTATAATCCCTCAAGTCCGGATGTGCTTCAGGAGGAGATCGAGATTACTTTGGATTACACCTCCTCAAATGGTTGTAATGCCACCACAAAAAAGGTGGTGTACAACAGCTATACCCCCAGTGTTAATTTTAATCTTACTCCTGCATGTCTGCCTGTGGATGGGGGAACGGTCTCCTTTACAAACACCACCAGTGGAAAGTTTTCTGTGGCCAGCTGGGATTGGGATTTTGGGAATCCTGAAAGCGGATCAGATAATTTCAGTGATCTTGAGCATCCGGAACACTTTTACACTGAACCGGGTCTTCGGGAAATCACGCTTTCTGCTACAACCCACGAAGGATGTAAAGCAAGTCAATCCATAGACACGGTTCTTGCCGATCAACCCATAGCCGATTTCACCTGGCTTACAGATTGCTTCATCAGGAGCGAACAGACATCTGTGATGGACAGGTCTCTCTCAGCATTTACCGATATTGACACCCTTATATGGACCTTTAAAACCAGTAACGGGGGGGTGCTGGGTGTCATTGGAAGCGGCTCTCCTGCCGATACAATTAAATTTCCATTTAACTCTATGGATCAATACTTCATCGAACTTTACATCGAGAACGAGGTGGGATGTCCGGGCGATGTAACCAAAGAGTTCATACTGAAGCCCACATGGAAACTCGCAACGGCTGCATATGGGGAGAATTTCAACGGTACCGCTCACGATTGGCTTGTTGATTCCCCTGATGAGAAGGAGAGCTGGGTTCTCGATGTGCCAGAATTTGAAGGTTTTAATAGGATTCCGGGAGATATGGCCTGGTATACGAGACTGCCCGATCACACAGAAGGATACCTTGAAGAATCCTGGGTAGAGAGCCCCTGTTTTGATTTCACCGGATTAACAGAGCCGCTTATCAAACTGGATCTGATGAAAAGTTTTGTGCCGGGAACCGATGGTGTGGTGTTGCAATACCAGGATCTGGTTAGCGAGGGTTGGAACACATTGGGAAATGTTGGAGAATGCCTCAATTGGTATAACGAATGGGGAATTTACAACGAACCCGGGGAGAGTAGTTTTGGCTGGGGTCTGGCTCTTTTTGAGCCAGATAACCATTGGATAGAAGCAGTACATGAATTGGATATGCTGGTTGGTCATCCTCATGTGAAATTCAGGGTAGTTATCGCCACGGGTGGCCGGATGGAAGTGGAGCCCGGAGCGTATAACCAGGGTTTTGCTTTTGATAATTTCTATGTGGGTGAACAAAACAGGTGTTCTCTTCTGGAGCATTTTACCAACGCTTCCAGTGAGAGTGCTGCTGAGGCCGACAGTGTGGTGGATACCTTCTCTCTGAATCATTCTGAGAATGTAATCGATTTGAATTACCATCTGGATTATCCTGGCGAGGATGCCATGAATGAAAATAATCCTTATCCGGCCTCCGCACGCTCTTTTTATTATGGTGTGTCGGAAGTTCCCTATGCGATATTGAACGGTGGTGTGGATCCAGGAACACGCTATGATTTCTCAACTCCCTCAAATGAACCCAATGAGGGGGCATTAAAAGAGGCCTCGCTGGAGATCCCGCTTTTTAAAATGGCGCTTCAGGTGGATTACCTGGAGAACAGCCTGGAGGCTACAACAACGGTTACTTGCACGGCCGATACATTTGCATCCAATTTGCAGCTGTATGTGGTCGTGATCGAAAGAGAAGTAACTGCTTATACGGGCCTGAACCAGGATACTTCATTTAGGAATGTGGTTCTGGATATGTTGCCCACCCCGGCTGGAAGATTATTGGGTAATGAATGGAACCTGGGTAAATCTGAGACCAGAACTTTCGCCTGGGATTATGCAGCCTATGTGGAGGACATTGACGATCTCTCGGTGGTGGCATTCGTGCAAGACCGGGATAACGGAACCATTCTGCAGGTGGATGCCAAACCCCACACTCCGGGTGTAGGAATTCCGGACAAAAAAATAAATCCCAGATCATTGGCGGTTTATCCCAACCCCGCCACTGACAACCTCTATGTTAATTTTGGAAGCGAGGTCACCACAGAAGGTATGCTGAAGATCGTGGATCTTTCAGGCAGGGAGGTGATGAGAACCAATGTGCAACCAGGATACAGCATTATAAATCTGAATATTTCCCACTTTTCACGGGGGATGTATATGATTTATTGGATGGAATCGGGAGAGATAAAAGGACGCAATAAGCTGGTATTTACCCGCTGATAAAAACCGTATACCAGGCACCCCTTATGTTTGAGTAACAGTTTAAATGAATCATTATGAGATGGACATTGTATTCCGTAATTATCATGGTTGCTCTCCTTATCATGGGAACCACCTACGGACAGCAAACAGACTCGACCCAGGACGATGATGATGAGCCCACGGCAACTATTTCCGGGACCGATACTAAAGTTTGCCTGGGGGATTCAGTTGCAGCTACGCTCACTTTTACAGGCAGAGGACCCTGGAGTGTGGTCATCAACAATAACAGCGGAAAATATCTGACACTTTATCGTGTGAATTCACCATATACCATCTGGTTAAAACCGGAAGAAGACGACAGTTATTATATCTCTTCTGTAAGAGACAGATGGTATAGATCGGGTGACACTTATGGTGAAGTTGAAGTATTGGTTTACAAGTCCATCCCTGTTTCCATTCAGCTGGATATAACAGCCTATCTTGAGAGTGATCCTGCTATTCATTTGGAGGCGACACCCCCTGGGGGTGTTTTTTCCGGAAATGGAGTTTCCGGTAGCCTCTTTTATCCCACTGTTGCAACACCGGTTGGTTCCCCGCATCACATCACCTATACCTATACCAATTCTGATGGAGGCTGTATTAGCACCGATCATGTGGATATCCATGTACTTTATGGAGAAGGTGAGGTTTCCCTCTTTTCCGGGGATGATGTGGTCGATGCAATTTGTGCTGATGGGGAAACTTATGAGATCAGGGGTTCGAACCTGGATAACATTACGGGATTGTTTGAACTGAGGGAAGCCGGTTCAACCGATCCGGTTTCAGGTCACATCTCTGATAAGGACCTAAAGGATGACGAGGCAATACTTGATCCAGCAGGGTTGACCGGACCCTATGATATCATCTATACCTATGAATTTCAAGATCTTACCATCAGCAACTCCTTTCGTTTCACGGTGAATAATATGGGCTCCGTTGGGATATCCGGCCTTCCGGAGGTTGTTTGCAAAAACGATGATCCTTATCACTTAATGCCAGAGGTGGTTGAAAATGATCCCGGGGCCGTCTACCAGTTCAGTGGTCCGGGTGTTTCAGGGAGTCAGGAAGAAGGATACTACTATAATCCGGGTGATCCGGATGCCCCTGTGGGAAAGAATCAAATTTCCCTTGACTATACTTCATCAAGTGGATGTTCCTTCAGCCTTACCCGTGTTGTGACCAACGCGTTTGTACCGGATTTGCAATTCTCCCTCTCTCCCGTTTGTCTGCCCGAGGAGGGTGGTATGGTAAGTTTCAAGAACCTTACCAGTGGAAAAGATAAGGTGGATAGCTGGAGCTGGGATTTTGGTGATCCCTCAAGCGGAGCGAATAATAGCAGCAGCCTGGAGAATCCCGAACATTTTTATTTGCAGGTGGGATCCCGGCAGATCACGCTTGGTGCCACGACCACTGCAGGATGTGAGGCCCTTCTTACAGTGGATACGGTCCTGTCAGACCAGCCTGTTGCCGATTTTTCCTGGATCAGTGATTGTTTTGTTGATGGACAAAAGAGCGCTTTTGTAAACAGCTCCATCTCCACATTTTCCATGCTGGATACATCCATATGGACCTTTAAAACAGCAAA
>JBDLIX010000088.1:0-21083 GCA_039714655.1 Bacteroidota bacterium | reverse complement strand
TTATTGATCTCCCTTATTGCCTGCTTATAGTCTATTTGCTCCTTGAGTTCTTCAATTTCTTTTAGTTTCTCTTTGGTATTGTTTGGTGTAATCCTGTGATAGATGTCCAACACCTGCCTGACTTCTTCCAGATTGGTACCCAGTGAATCGACACCGGCACTGATAAAAGTAACCGGATTATTGATCTCATGGGCAATGCCTGCCACAAGCTGTCCTACGGATGCCATCTTTGCTGACTGGACCAATTGGGATTGGGTAAGTTTGAGATTTTCTAACATGCTTTGAAGTTCCTCTTTCTGATCTTCCAGTACTTCATTTTTCTCCTCGATCTCCTTTTTTTGTTTTAGGACCTCTGCTGTTCGTCGCTGAACCTTTTCATTGAGATATCTTTTAGCCTCAAAGTTCTGAAGCAAAGAATTCATCTGCTGGGTAAATACCACAAAGGAGGGGATCAGTTCATCGCTGATCTCATCATAATAACCTTTTTTACTTGCAGAAACTCCTCCCATCAGGATTCCATTTAAGTTTTTGTTTTCATCGTGATAGGGAGAGATGATCACCTGGTGAAGCCCCATTGACCCCATGGAATCCGAATCCGGAGAAACATTCTCAATAATAACATTTCCTTCCTGTGAAATACCCCTGGAAGCCATCCACGCACCATCCAGCTGGCAATCCAAATGATTTACTTCAAATCCAAACATGCCTTTCACTTTCAGGCAATTATCATCTTTATCATACGAGAAAAAAGCACTGCATTCAACCTCAAATGTTTCAATGACCGATTCTACGGTGATCTCAGCAAATTCTTCCATGCTTTTTGCCTGTATGATTCTCTGGCTGTAGGTTTGTATGGCTTTAAACCGGCCGAGATCCCGGTCAAGCTGATGCCTGGTTTGGATCAGATCCTGTTCGACTTTCAAAAAACGTATTACCTGTCCCTGCAGGTCGTCACACTTTGCTATAAGTTCGTCGTTGGTTGGTGTATTACTGTTCATTACGGATGTTATCCTCGGATTATCTGTTCTATCTGTGAATGACAGACAGTGCTGATGTAAACGTATGAACCCAGTTTTTCCCACCTATCATGGCAAACTCACCACCTGAATACAATCCCAGCCAGGGTAGGGGATCACCCTGACAAATTGGATGCTGCATTCGATTGATGATTTCATCCTTGAGAATACGATTAATACTGAATCTCCCTCTCAACAGACAGTCTGCATGAAAAATGGCCAGAGGTTTTTTTCCCTTAAGAAGTTCCTGAATCCGTTTTGCCATTCGATCCACACCATCGAACATCCCCTTCTCATCCCGTTTTGCCAGAAATAGTCTTGTACCTTCTTTACATGCTGAAGGGAAATAAAAACTATTCTCCTTAACATTACCAAATAAAGAACGGAGTACATATCTACTCCCGTATTCCTCCTTCAATTCTGCAGGTATCTCCTCGGCTCCAATACCTAACGTCATTACCTCCAATGGATCTGTTGTTTCTGGTACTCCCAGCATGTTCGTCAGGAATTTCCAGGCTGGTTGACCATTAAATTCGTATATAATATTTGATTCAGATCGTGTAACTTCAAGCTGCATTCCTTGAAGTATGTTAAAGCCATGGTTGACCTGGGTGATAATTTTCAGTGTTGGATCGGCAAATCCAATAGCGATCCACCCTTTCTCAAATACCTGGTCATCAAATAACGTATAGGTATTGATGCCTTTCATATTGTCTACAGAGGAACCTCCGAAAATAGGTGTATTTGGGTTAAAAACAGATTCAATTCCTGCAATGGCTTTGTCTAACGGTGACATAGGCAAAACAGATGGAAGAAAAAGGATCATATTAATATCTGGATTTTGACGCTTCAGACCCTGTGCGATCGTGACACCTTTCTCAAACGTATCCATATTCTCAATATATTTACTGCACGCTACAGCAAATTCCTTTTTTGGCCCTTTTATTGCCATAATTGCCAGGGCCTTCAGAGTTTCATTGGGCCCTTCTCTTCCAATGATCCCCGCACCCGTGCATCCAACAATCCTGGCATTTGGAGAAAGCGAGTGAGCTTCGCTTAAAAGTTCTTTGAAGTTATGCCCCATGGCGGTGTAGATGATGATCAGATCACAATCCAGGGTGGGTTCACCCTCAAGGGCAATCTCCAGGCATTCTGTGATGGCTCTCTTAGAGTTCACGATGCTTGTGCTGGCAGAATAAAATTGTAACATGATTTTATGGTTTTTCGTTCTAAGTTTTCGGTTTTCACTCGTACAAGGACCTGACTTGGACTGTATCAACCATTTACATGTACACAATAGACTCCCTTTCCTTCCATTCCGGGCTGGAAGCAAGCACTGGATGATGTACACTCGGATTTTCTGAGATCTCCCGACTTCCATCGTTTAATAAGGCCGGGTTCACGTATCAGTGGACGGCAAAGAGAAATATAATCTGCCGTACCTGTTTTTACTAATTCGTCAGCTGTTTCAAATGACCGGATTCCTCCCACCAGAATCAATGGTATCTTGATTTTTTCTTTAAACATTTTTGCAGCTTCCCTGTAGTAGACTGAGGCCTTCGATGCAGGAGAGAATGAATTGTTAATATCCCCGGACAGAAGTGCAGCAATGGTACCTCCACTGATTTCAATGGCATCAACACCGGTTTTTTCGAGCATTTCTGACACCTGAACCATATCCTCTATACAAAATCCTCCCTCCAGGTTGTCCTCTGAATTGATCTTGATCAGTATCAGGAATTGATCCCCTGTTGCCTCCCTTATACTTCTCACAATCTCCAGCACTATTCTGGCCCTGTTCTCAATACCCCCACCGTATTCGTCTGTTCTCCGGTTAAAACAGGGTGAAAGAAACTGACTTAGCAACCATCCATGAGCAGCGTGGACCTGTACTCCGTCAAATCCTGCTTTCTGAGCCCTGACCGCTGCATCCCTGAATGCTGTAATGGTTTCTTTTATTTCCTCCTGTGTCATTTCCCGGCCAATGGTGCCATCTTCTGTTATAAGAGTAGACGGACCAATGGGTTCCTCCCCGGTTAAAATAGGCATAGAAAACAGACCTCCATGAACCAGCTGTATAATAACCGGTGCGTCAAATTTGTGAACTTCTTCAGCCAGTTGCCTGAGTCCGGGTAACAGTGTATCGCTGTAAACACCTAATTGATTGTTTGCACACTGGCCATTCTGTGAAACAAAGCTCATTTCACTTATATAGAGACCTATCTCATTTTTAGAAACTCCCGAGATTGCATTAATTAGCATAGGTGAGCAGGAACCATCATGATTCGCCTTTCCCAACCATGTGGAAGAACATATAAAACGATTTTTCAATCTAACGTGGTTTATGGTAGTAGGCTGAAATAGTTTTGAAGATATAACCTCCTCCGTTTTCAACGGAATTTCCTTCTCACTCTTTTTTTGTTTGCGTTTAACGAGAACATATAAGGAGGTGGTGTATGTTTGCAGTTCGTTTCTACCACCCAGTGGAGTAAGTTCAGCCCCACCGTACATGCCCAGCCAGGGAATGTTTTCATCCTTGCAAAGTGGATATTGCAGCCGGCTGACAATTTCATCTTTTATAACCCGGTTAAAAAGCAATTTCCCCCTTGCAGCACAGTCGGCGTGAAATACAGCCACAGGCGTTCTGCCCTCCAAACGTTCCAGGATTTGTATTATCATTAGATCCACACCTTCGAGAATCTTTTTTTCATTCCTCCTTGTCAACCAGAGTTTTGTCCCTTCCGGAGTTGTTCTATTGTTAATTAGTGTCCCATTTGGTCCTGGCATACCTCCAACCACCAAATAGGGGCTGCCATATTCTTCATGTAATGCCGATGGCAGCTCCTCCGCAAGTGGTGCAAAGGTCAATACTTCCATGGGTTTTGATGTTTCCGGCATTCCCAGTCTTTCAGTCCAGCTTTTCCAGGGAGACCGGCCATCCATCTCTAATATATGATAATCTTCAGATTTTGTGACTTCAAATGGTTTTCCAATGACATCGAATCCATGATTTCCCAGGCTGATCAACTCAAGTGTCGGATCAGCAAATCCAATCATTATAGCACCCTTCTCAAATACCTGATCTCCTAAAAACTGAAAATTGCTGATTAATTTCATGTTGTCAATAGAAATACCGCCAACAATAGGAATATCCGGTCCGAAAACTGATTCAATGCCATCAAATATGATCCTAGATATCAATAATGCAGCTGGATGACAGAAAATCATATTGATTTCCGGGTTCTTATTCTTCAACTCCCCGGCCAGTTGAGAAAAGGTTTCGTATAGATCAACATTTACAAGAGAATCTATCCCAGATACAGCAAATTCCTCTTTTGGGCCTTTTATGGCCATGATCGCCAGGGCTCTTAATGATTCATTGGGCCCTTCTTTCCCGATAACCCCGGCACAGGTACAGCCCACAACCTGCGCATTTGGAGAAAGCTGATGAGCTTCACTTAAGAGCTCTTTGAAGTTATGCCCAATGGCGGTATAGATAATGATCAGATCACAATCCAGGGTTGGTTCCCCCTCAAGGGCAACTTCCAGGCATTCTGTGATCGCTCGCCTGGAATTCAGAATGCTTGTGCTTGCAGAATAGAATTGTAACATGGTAATTGGATTTTAGTATCCTTTTGAAAAATTTTATTTTCTCTGATTATTCTATTTCTGATATTGAGTTGGCTATTCAATACCATTAGATCATAGAGAAAAAACAGCGGTGATAATTTTTGAAGTCTACGCTGGGAGCGGGGCCGTTTCAAGTCCACCCAGAACCAAAATACTTTGCTGGGATTTATAATCCTTGAAAATAAGTCGTTGGTTAAGTGCAATTTACTACTTAAATGTACATGAGTCAAATATATAGGGCAGGATGAAAAGAAAATATACTAGTGTGATCTTGAATAAATTACGTAACTTTCATAAGTTGTATCTGCTACAATGGGACTCTCTGAATAAACAAATGATTATGCAGAGAAGCATCGAAGTGCCTCTCAGCATAATAATCTTAAAATCATCAACTTAACAAATTAATCAACCAAAATTTATTTACGATGCATTATAAACTCGAAAACCTTCCGGTTATCATTGAGGCTCCCGGCACAAAAATGCAAGTGCAGCATGGATTGGGAGATATGGCTGTTGCCTACAATGAATTTCCTCCCATGCCTTTAACCCCCAATTTGCTTGAGGGATTGCCAAACGACAGTTGCCCTTGTCCGCATTGGGGCTACATGCTCAAAGGATCGATGCATATCAGGTATGATGGCGGCGAGGAGGAAGTGGTCCATGCAGGTGAGGTATTTTATTTTCCGGCAGGTCATGTGGGCTGGTCCGATGAAGAAACAGCCTGGATAGAGTTCAGTCCGGAGAAAGAACTAAAGACAGTGATGGATCATATTGGAAGGAAAATGCAAGGAATGGCTCAGTGATTTGGAAGCTAAAGTGTTTTATGAAAGAAAAACTGGGCTTGAATATTTACAGAAAATTAGTCACACAATTAGGCGAAGACAGCCGAAGAATTAATAGCAGCTGAGCTAGTGGGAATTACTTTGGAAATAAGGGTAGGGAAAAGCTATTATACAGTAGCCGCGGTCATTTCTTTTTTCTCTTAAAGAGGTTCTTAAAAAGCCCCTTTTCCTTCAGGGTTTTAAAAGGTTTGAACTGAAAGGGTCTTTTTTCCTTGAAATCATCACATATCAGCTGGACCTGGGTAGCTGTACTGATTTCGAAAGTATCTTCCTTCAGCATGCTCCAGTGATCATCCCGAAAGGCACTTTTCATGAAACCTGCCCAAACAGGCATGGCAGAATAGGCACCCTGACCATACTGCATGTTCTGAAAACGTACGTTTTGCAAGTCCCCCCCAATCCACACACCGGCAACCAGTCCGGGTGTAAATCCAATGAACCAGCCATCGGTATAATTTTGTGTCGTTCCGGTTTTACCGGCAATATCCGCTGTAATCTGATATTTTGTACGTAAACCAGCAGCAGTACCTTCATTCACAACACCCCTTAGCATTTCGATCATCAATTCAGCATTTTCGGGGCTGCAAATTGCACCTCCTTCAACCGAAGGGTCCTTTTCATACAATACCGTTCCATTCCTCTCCTCAATCCTTCTTATAAACACCGGTTCTTTTGCGATTCCCATGTTTGCAATGGCCTGATAAACTCCCACCATTTCATACAGTGAAACAGCTCCTGATCCAAGGGCCAGGGAGGGCACATTGGGCAAAGTGGATTTAACACCCGCATTTTGACATAGCTCCAGTACACTGTCAATTCCAACCTGCATAAGCAGGTCGACACTCACGGTGTTAACAGAGTGAACCAGCGCACCTTTCAGGGAATAATATCCCCCATATGTACGATCTGCATTTCGGGGCACCCAGTCATCAAAATCGTGATACACTACACTGTCATTGGGGAAATAATCACAGGGAGAGATTCCCTGTTCAAGCGCCTCCAGGTAAACCAGGGGTTTGAATGTGGAACCTACCTGGCGTTTGGCCAGGACGTGGTCGTACTTAAAGTATTCATGGTTGATCCCACCCACCCATGCCTTAATTTCAGCTGTTCTCACATCCATCGCCATGATCCCTGCCTGCAAAAATTTGAGGTAATGCCTGATGGAGTCAAGTGTATTGTATTCTCTCTCCTGCAAACCCTCCCAGGTGAAAAGCTCCATTTTCCGGGGTATCTCCGATGACATCCCGGAACGATGCTCACCGTCGTAATTGATCAGCAACTGTTTTTCTGTCAATCCCCTCCACAGGTTGTCACCTTCCCATTGCTTCTCAAAGATTTTCTGAAGATGGGTCATTTGTGCCCGCATCGCCTCCTCGGCATATTGTTGCAGGCGGCTGTCAATGGTCGTATATACCTTCAGGCCATCGGTGTATAGATTATAGTGTTCTGACTCGCTTTTGAATTGTTCCAGGCACCATGCATCCAATTCTGCCCTGAGATGCTCCCTGAAATAAGGGGCAATACCCGCATTATGAGGCAAAGGGTGGTAATCCGCCGTCAGCGGTAATCCCTGCAGGGAATCAGCCCCGGAAGCGTCTAAAAAGCCATATTTAGCCATCTGGGCCAGTACTACGTTGCGGCGACCATGGGCCCTCTCCGGGTTTTTCACCGGGTTGTAAGTCTGGGTTGCCTTCAGCATACCTACCAATACAGCTGCTTCCTCCAGTCGCAACTCCTGTGGATCCGTGTTGAAAAACCGTCTGGAAGCAGCTTTAATACCAAATGTATTCTCCCCGAAGGAAACCGTGCTTAGATATATCTCCAGGATTTCATCCTTGGTGTAAATTTTTTCGATGCGGAGGGCAGTGGCCATCTCCTTTACTTTATTCACCGGTATGCTTAATACACCGAAATCACGGCGGGGATAAAGGTTTTTAACCAGCTGTTGTGTGAGTGTACTTCCTCCCCCTGATCCCTCTTTCCCCAGGAGCAGGGTTTTAAAAAATACCCTGAACAGGCTCCTCAGATCGATGCCGTTATGGTTGTGAAACCGGATATCCTCTGTGGCGATAAGGGCATTCCTTATGGCATCAGTAATCTCAGACGGTTCCAGGTACTGCCGGTTCTGGATATAGTAGGTCCCCATGAGCACACCATCTGCTGAATAGACCTCGGTGGCAATGGGATTCTGAATCTTTTTTAACGCTTGAGTGTCGGGTAATTTGCCGAATACACCTGCAAAAACCAGTAGAATAAGTGCTCCCTGGATCAACACCAAACCAGCCAGAAGGTAAAAGAATATTTTCAGGAGTCTTTTAGGCATTGCGATTTTTCGAAAGCCCTCTCGCAATGTACTGTATGTGATATTTTTTATCAATTATTCAGAAATAGTCCGGACCTTATAAAGCCTTATATCCGGAACAGTAATGATCTTATCCGGGTTCATACAATAGATATGGTGTGTCCACCATCTTATCTCAGCTTTCGTATAGATCAATCTTTGTGTTTTCTCATCAAGATTAACGGATTTTACATCCCTCACAGTATCCAGGGGAGTGAAAGATGAAAACTCATCACCAGGAATATCAAAATTCCAAACACCATCTCTGGCTGTTAAAAGAAGCCTTTGGTCAGATACGGATATCAGATCGTGTCCACCGGTTCCTGGTATTTCCCAACTGTTTTCCAGTTGCAGTTCCGGATATTTCGAATCCCAATTCTTCAGGGAATACTCCCGTAATTCCTTGTATCCCAAAGCAAATAGCTGCGCTGTTTTGGGTATCCATACCACACCGTGCCCTGAAAAGAGGCTGTCCTTATATAAGACAATATCGGGCTTATCCACATCATAAAGTTCGATCCGGTTCCCCTCCTCAGCGGTAGAGAGAGCAACTATAATCCTGTTATTGGGTAACCATTCTGCAGAATGTGCATTGGGTGCATGTGCGTAAAAGAGAACTTGTTTTGTCTCTCTGTCCAGGAGGATCACCCCGCCGCTTGAGGAGGTCAGGAGTATTTTTTTATTGTCATCCACAGATTTACACTCATCCACAGACCTTATATACTCCTTGTAACCCTCCGGTAAATCTGTTGCCTCACTGGCACGCCAACTCCACACAATGTTCAGTTGGTTGGTGTCTGATGTTTCGACATCAATTACAATGACCCGGTCATCCCCGCCGGCAATGATTTCCAGTGGTGTACTGTTACAACCAAACACCAGGGAAAGCAATACAACACTTACTATCAGACTTGTAATTTTCTTTTTCATTGAATCCCGGCTTTTTTTTCTAAATCGCTTCATGCAAAGCTAAACAGATTTTTCCAGTTAAGCCTTCATGATTAAATCCAGTAATTTTCGATCCAGCTTATGTCCGTGCCACTCCTCATAATCCACATCTTCTCGTCCGGAATCCAAAATACCAAAGCTGCCCCTGAAATTCCACAATGCAAAACCAATATCATTGGATGTCAGTATATCCACCACATCCCCGAACCAGGCCATAAAAATATCATGTGGTGTTTTATTAAAACAGCCACATTCACCACAATGAACACCTGTGCCAGATTGAACAAGTTTGATCCACGGTTCGTAAAACGTCTCAAGCATTTCTCTGCTTAAATACTCATCACCCACTTGTCCCGGGTATTTCAATGGAGGGAGATTCTCAATATCCTTCATGGCCCAGGGTGCTTTATAGTGTGATATGATCCCGGGATAATAACCGCGACAACTTTGTGCAATAGGTAGGTGTGTAATTTCAGGAATGACTTTGGTACCCACCTGGTTCCCATCAGCAATGACCAGATGATCCCGGTTCTGGTCCCATATGGCATTGGCCGCTTCCTCGGCCACTTTTGCATAAATCTCACCAGGAATTATGGTTTTTGAGGAGTGCTGATTATTCATATCCTCAATCATAGCCGGTTCATTCAACAGATCGAAGCTGATCCTCTCCCTGGAAATATTTTTATACCGTTTTGCCCACATTTTCCAATGCCAGTAGAATGCTTCCTGGGCTTCTTTGTCTTTCCAGAGATTATAGGGCTCATGAAATCCGGCATTGATGCAATAACCCGGTGCACGGTGCAGGTTGAGACTAACATGCATTTTGTATTTATGTGCCATATATACTAGTTGATCTACACGCTCAACTGCCTCTTCATTAATGCGATACACCTCATCGGGCTTAATATCCCGGCTTCGGTCAATATCCAGGTATGAAGGATAGGCCATTGGGATCCTTACAAAATCAAAACCCCAGTCCGTCATCCACTTGAAATCTTCTTCGGTCGTTCCTCCACGTGACCGGTCAGGATTTGGTGAGAAGAAGTCCAGCAGGTTGAATCCTTTCCATTTGGGGAGCGCATTCGGCATCTTTTTTATTCCATTTGAACATGCAAGAACGGAACTACCCGCTACACTTACAGCTCCGGTCAACAGTGCTGCTTTTTTTATGAAATCACGTCGATCTGATTTTGAATTTGTTTTCATACTTTTTTGCATTTGAAGATAATTCGAACAGATTTAACAGATTAAAGTTACGAGATGCTTTAATAGTATCAAACTATGGCCTATAATGTCAAAATTCATATTTTTATTACCACAAAACAAAAACTCAGCCTTATGTCAATCAAACAAAAGTTTTTTTCAATCCTGTTTACAATCCTGGCGGCACACAGCTTTCAACCTCTCCATGCCCAGGACAATTTATCCTGGTTAGATGATTATACCGGCGATATGCAAATTGGTAGTGAAACCTATCAATATAACTTCACCAATGTGGAAGGCAATGATTGCAAACTTAAATTTGAAGAGGTGGTTACGAATAAAAAAGGGGCTGCAGAGGCGCGTTCCTGGATCTTTTATCTTTCTGATATTGATCCTTCTGCCATCAGTTTTAAAGCAAAAGGTAAGTCCATCGGCATCTCCATGGAAACCCACCAATCCCAAAAATTCATTACTTATTATGAAGAAGGAGAACTTGATGGTTACACGGAGGAGATAGCAATCAAAATGAATGAGGTAGATATGACAAGATCTTTCATTGAAGCCATCAAAGAAAACATCACTCATTGTAAGGAAACGCAGGCCACTTGGGAAGACCGGGGTCAGGCATTAACCTGGCTGGTGAAGAATGTGGATAATGCTACAGATGATAAAATCAAATGGGAACAGAAATTTGAGCAGGGCAGCAGGGATTACATCATTGAATTTCAGGCAAATTCTGTGAATGAAAAAGGCGAGCAGGAGATGTTTAGTTATACTCTTGATCTTAACGACATCAATCCTTCTGCTATTAATCTGAAAATTTCAGGGAAATCGCTCATTGTGGAACTGCCTGTTAAGGAAAACAAAAAATTCATAAAAGCAAAATCTGGTGCAGGAACCGAATTCATAAACGAACTGCTGATTTACGCCAATGAAATTGAGCTGGCAAGACAGATAGTCAATGCATTATCATATTTGGTAAACAATACTACCCCTGAAAGAGAACAATGGGATTCCTACACTGCTTCCCTGGAATTTGTGAAGGACAATTTAGGAGAGGTTAAAATTGGTGATGAACTCTATTCAAATAGGTTCAGTTTTGACACTTCACCATCCGGCTTGGTAGATTTAGTGATAGAGAGATCAGATTCCGACGGTACTTCTGAGAGTGTGACCAACTCATTTTACCTTACAGATATAATGGATAAATTAGAGCTTGATGTTTCAAAAAGCAGCATCACTATTGAGATGGAGACAAAAAACAGACTCAAATATATATCCGAAATTGCGGATGATAAAGTAAGGGGCTACTCCTCAACATTGGGATTCCATGTTGCTGACATTGACATGGCCCGGGACATTCTTAATGCATTTGAGCACGCCATTCGCAACAGCGAAGAAGATATATCAGAATTCAATAACATCAGCGAAGTCAGCTCATGGTTTTCAGAGCACATTGGTACAATAGAAACAGACGGAGATAAATATGAGCAAACCCTCAGTATAAACGAGGAGAATGAGAATCAACTGAATTTAATAAAGAAACTGACCGAAGCAGATGAAGGAACCACTGAAAGCAGTTTTATTTTATATCCCGAAGATCTTAGTCTGGATGATCTGGAAATAAAAGTCAGTGGTAAAAAACTAACCGTACCCCTGGAAACAGATAAAGGCAAATACATTAAAAAATTTGAGAATGGAAAGCTGCAGAATTTTACCGGCAATACAGATGTAATGTTCCTTGATCCACTGGTTGCTAAAAATTTCATCGCAGCCATTCGTTTTCTGAAAGCAAATAGTGTGGTTGAAGAGAGGGCAGCCATTAGTAAGAACGAAGCCCTCTCTTTCCTCTCCGGGAATATTCAAAGCATAGATTTGCCGGATGACCAGTATGAACAAAAATTAGAGTTCAAGGATGAGGGAAATTGCAAAATGAGCTTTACAAGGGTGGAAACTGATAATAAAGGTGCCAGTGATGAACACACCTACGAGTTCAATATTTCCGATATTCATCCAGGCAGTTCAAAGCTTTCGGTGAAAGGAGAAATCATTTCAATTAACCTGGTAACCAGTGAAAATGAGAAGCTCATCAAACCTTACAAAAACGGAGAAACAGGAGATTTCGTTGATGATTTTGTCATCTACGTTGATGATATTCTGCTTGCTAAGAAAACATTGGCAGCCTTTGCGGCACTTTCGGAGGGGTGTAACTGAAATTTCCGGATTTGTCTGAGGTTTGTACGATTTATGGTTGATTCATTTTTTAAATGAATGATCCAGTTCTTCCGGATACCTTTCAGCCTGCTTTTCCCACCAGGAGTCGAGTTGAGCCCTGAGCTTTTCCCCAACATCCAGATAGTCGGGTTTGCCATATACATTTTGGGTTTCAAAGGGATCCTTCTCGAAATCATACAGTTCATAAAGGGGCTCGCTGCCTTTGATAGCTTTCCTTATGATTTTGAGTGACCCCGATCTAAGCATACAGAGGTTGTTTTCCGGGTCCTCCCCAATAATGGAGTAGACCTTATTATCCCATTTGAATGGACTATTTTTCTTGATCAGAGGAAGAAGAGTTTTTGACTCCATTTCAGGAAGGTTTCGCCATTCTTTATCTCCTGCGATGTCCAGTATGGTACCATACAGGTCCATTGAATTGACCAGTTCCTCTCTAACACCTTTCAGACCCTGTCCGGCAGCCGGTTTGATGATTAAAGGAACTTTTACACTAACATCGTACATCGCTCCCTTAAAGAAGGTTCCATAGGCTCCATTGAAATCTCCATGGTCTGCTAAAAATATAATCCATGTGTTATCCCACTGCCCCTTTTCTTTCAATTGATCAAACAGTTTCCCCAGGTAATGGTCTATCATTGATATTTGCCCGTAGTAGGCAGCTATAGCTTCCTTATATTTTTGTTCGTCCCATGCTGCACGCAGTTGCTTCGATAGTTCTCCACCAAGTGCGCTCATCTGGAATATGGGACTGTTTTCCATGGTAGCATGAAACCTTGGTCCGGGCAGGATATCATCCGGGTTGTACAGTGTATCCCAGGGTGCGGGCGCCAGATAGGGCTGATGGGGGCCAAAGAAAGAGGTGAAGAGGAAGAATGGTTTCTCCTTATCCCGGTTTTCAATAAAATCCATCGATTGCTCAACGGTCCACGGAATATCATGTTGCTCTTCTCTTCTCCAGCCACTTCCCATAATAAATCTGTAAATGTCTTCCGAAAAGCAATCTTCATCGCTATCAAAGATCCCCACTATATCGGTGCTACTCTCTTTAAAATGAGTTTCCCTTAACCATTTAATATAGTCTGAATGCTTATCATCATTGGCATATACCGAATAGGGTGCATCATTGAGTGCCTTATAATCAAATCCAAATGGATCATCTGCCGGCACAAAATGAAGTTTCCCTGACAAACCTGTATAATAGCCCTGGGCCCTGAGCCTTTCAGTAAGTAAATAGCGATTGATATCGGTTGTTCCTGCCACCTTCTCTTTGAAAGGAACCCAATTAGTTACCATACCGTTGCCAGGTGGAAATATCCCGGTTTTTACCGATGCTCTTGACGGAGTACAAACAGGGGAGGGGCAATAGGCATTTTTGAACAGCAGACCTTCATGTGACAGGGCGTCTATGTTCGGTGTTTTAATGGTTAGATCGCCCATCACTCCGAGCCTGTCAAAACGCATTTGGTCACACATGACCATGATAATGTTTGGTTTGGTTGGCTCTTTGTACTCCTTACAAGAATGAGTCAGCAACAAAGAAACCAGTACAATAAATGCAAGTTTTACATCCAATTGTTTCATATTTATTAGTTTAATAACCAATAAGTTACAGCGTATATGACAAACCTAAATTCCATTTGAATCCGGGGAAAGGTGTGATATTGCTATCCAAAGCCTGAATAGCCTGAAAATATATGGCAGATGGAATATTTCTTAATGAAAATGAAATTTTTGGGGATATAAATAAACCGTCACTATTACCAGTGTAATTGATGTAAAAGAGCTGAAGGGCGGTAGAAAGCAATCCTTTTTTCCCCATAGCAATTTCAGATTTTTCAACACCAAGATTAATATAATGACCTATTAATGTTCCTGGATCCTGTCCCCGGTCATGCAAGTAAGTTAATGAAAGAGTACTATTTGGAGCAACCAAATATACCCCTGTAAACTCTATTGCAAAATATCTCTGAGCTTGCCATATTACCTCATTCTCTGCTTCATATTCACTGAAAAAGGCGCTGAATAGTGCTCCTGCTTTTAATTCAAAAGCCGGTTTGTCGACTATTTTATAATGCAGCCAGTTATCAATGATCCACGGCTTTAAATCCAGGCTATACGAGAGCGTAGGATCATAGCTGAACCTATTCTTTGCAAATGTAAATGCAGCGATGATCGCTGGTTTATCAAGCGAAAAGGCAGGTACATAGGCTATGCCATTGCTATTTAAGCTAATTGTTGCATTGGCTTCTAATTTAGCCTTGGAGCTATCCGCTTCCTCCTGTGACCAGGAGACTATGAAAATGAAAAGAGATGCCAGGGATACCAGTAGTTTCATCATAAATTAAGTTGATTTTGAAGTTGAGAATAGCTTCTAGTACTTTGTTTGTGTGCCAGACAGGCTCTAAGATACACTCTTTTTGTGAAGTCCCTAGGCAAATTGTAAGTCATCTAATCTAAAATTTATCACTAAATTGATCATGTGTAGACATATAACTATAACAACAATTATAATAAGTCATAAACCTAATACCATTCAGAATGAAAACCCTCATAAACAAAGGAACGCTGTTTTTTATTTTATTTGCCAGTGTAATACTGACAGCTCAGGAAAGAGAAACTTCACCTGTTACCCTGGAAAAGATAGCAGGGAGTGTCTATCAGATTATAGGTGGTAGTGGTTCTAATGGTGGAGTTATTATAGGTGAAAGTGGTGTATTAGTTATTGATTCAAAAATGAATGAAGAATCGGTTAAACAATCAATTGGAGCTATAAAGAGTGTTACAGACAAGCCGATTAAATATCTTGTTAATACACACAGTGATGGAGACCATATTATGGGAAACAGGTATTTTCCCAAATCGGTTACTTTTATAGCCCACGAAAACTGCCGTGATGATTTTTTTAAGGAAAACTTTGGTCGTGTATCCGACTGGGGAGAACCTGAATTTTATCCTTCTACACCCTCATTGACCTTTCAAGAAAACTTGAATGTATGGTTGGGCAAAGAGAAAGTTGAACTCCATTATTTTGGCATTGGTCATACCACTGGTGATGTTGTTGTTTATTATCCGGAAGAGAAGGTAGCTTTTCTTGGAGACCAGTACTTTAGTGGTCGGCCACAATTGATTCATTCGAACAAAAACGGTAATTCCTTCCAACATGTTAATACCCTAACTAAGATGATTGAAACACTGGATGCCGAAACATTTTTAAGCGGACATAGTGATCCGGTTGGACGTGATGAAATTGAAAAGCATATCCAGGCCATGGTTGAAAGGCAGAAAAAAGTTCAAGTATCAGTTGACCAGGATAAAACCCTGGCAGAGATACTGGAGGAGTTCAATGAAAATGAATCCCGCCTGGTTACGTCAATATATAATGAAATAACCGAGCAATAATCAAAAACTTCTTGGCGTTAATCCTTTAATTGAAATTGAATGGTAAGAGTCCTGAACATCCCTGTTACGGCGGTTTTGATACTGCATTTATGCGGTTCAGCTGCGAACTGTCAGCAGCCACATACCCTTACCCAGCTAACATTCAGTGATTCAACCCACGACGGTTATCCCTACTGGTCACCCGATGGAGATCATATTATCTACTCCTCGGGGACCGGGTCCTCATGTATGACCATGAAAATACCTTCGCATGGAGGAACCCCTCAACTGGTCACAGAAATCTTCGCTCAGCATGCCAGGTGGTCACCTGCAGGAGATTACATAGCCTTTGACGGTGATTTCGGTACCATGATGCAGATGATCCCCTCTTCCGGTGGGTTACCGGTACGACTCGATCCTGACACCATTCCCATATACAAGAGCGGTATGCCCTGCTGGTCACCCGATGGCAGAAAGATTGCATTTAAGTCCATGTTCACGATCTACATCATGGACCTGGAGACAGGATCACTTTCCCATCTGTACCGGCCGGAGAACAAGAATGCCGTACCATTTGACTGGTCGCCGGATGGCGGTAGAATCTTGGTCGATGTAAGGGATACAGTGGAGAGGTCCCAATCGGATATCTGGGAAGTGCCCCTGAATGGCTTACCCAGGCAGATCACATTCTTACCAGGCAGACAGATAAAGCCCTCAATTTCCCCAGATGGTTCCATGATCCTGTTCACATCGGACCATGGCGGGAATGCAGACCTATGGATCATGCCGGCGACAGGGGGTGATCCTGTTCAGCTTACCTTTTATGAAGGAGACAAAGATAATCCGGGATTCGACATTGAAGGAAGCTGGTCCCCGGATGGAAAATCCATTGCTTTCTCAAGTACAAGGAATGACATGTGGGCGATCTGGAAAATGGACCTTGATCTGGAATCTATCAGGGGAAAATTTATCGAGCCGGTTAACTACTCGGTTTTATTTCCCTCCATCGATACCGGAACCATACCCATTTTCCCATTTCTCCTGAACGAGATTCCAGTGCAGGTCTCCCCGGCACTAAGTTGGGATGGCAGGGAATTGGTACTTGTTAAAACGGGGGATGGAAAATTCGCGTGGATCGACGCAACGGCAGAAAACGGAGATACCCTTAATTATAAGAAAAGTATGCAGGGAAAAGGGAACCAGGTGATCGCTGATAAAGCCGATTTTCCGGAATTTGCTTCCTTGGGTATTCATTCTGAGGAGAAGATCAGGAATACAAAATCCATCACCGGCAAGTCTGTTTCCCGTATCACTGTGGACGGAAGGCCTGGTGGATCTTCGGGCGCTGGATTTATGGAAACGGATGAAACAATCCTGTCAGTCATTTTTAGTGACAACCAGATGGTTCAAAAACTGGGATTGAAACATCCCGACCTGGCACGTCCCTTGCTGCATCTCTGGAATATCTCCAATACCATGGAAAGGTACAATGAGCATACACCCCAGGAGGAGAAGGTCCATTTTCAGAGCCTTATTTACGGGGGTAAAGAGATAGGGATAAAGATCTCTGGCGGGCGTGGATGGCAGGAGTCAATATTCAATGATGAGATCCTTGGCAGATACCATCTGGAAGCCTGGCGGGATCTGGATCCCGGTGAAGAGGAGTTCCTGGAGGAACATTACGGCACCCTCCCGAAAAATGAACTTGAAGAATTGAGAAGGATGATCAGTACACTGCATACTGGTGAGATGGTGCCCTATTATATCAACCGTTATGGTTTCTATGAGGGCCATACCGATTTCAGGGCTGAACCCCTTTCCATTGCGTTTATTTTTGGCATCCGTTCCCTGGAAGAGATCCACCAGGCTTCCGGGGGCGATCTCTCTGGTTACCTGACCAGGCATTTCAATCAAAATCCCTGAGATTTATGAAAGGCATAACCATTCTATTTATAGTTTTCACGACAATATGGATCTGCCCACAGGGCTTTTCGCAGGAAAGGCAGCATGAAGTTGACTCACTAATCGTCCTCTTTAAGAGTGCGGACCGCGACTGGAACACACTTGCCGATCAATTAATCGCAATAGGTGAACCCGCTGTACTGCCTCTCATCGGCGTGCTTCAGGACAGCTCTCAGACGCCGTGGACACGGAGAATCGCCGCTATGACCCTGAATAGCATCCACTCCCAAACATATGTTGAACCTGCTTTGCAGTTACTTATTGACAGGAGTGAAACACCTCAACTGCGTAACCAGGTCACGATGGGACTGAAAGGGTATAACCTATCCCATGCTTCAGATGAACTTTGGAAGATTTACCTGGAAGAAGAAAATGTTTTTTTCAGACTGAATATTGCAGATATTCTAAGAACCAGTGATCCTTTTCTTGCATACCAGGCGTACGAAGAGCTATACTTCGACAGCGACGGATATTGTAAACAACAGGCACTGAAAAACCTGGTCAAACTGAGGCCTCATGAATCCTTAGACTTATACATAGCCGCTCTTCAGTCGGACGACTGGATGACTGCTAACCTGGCAATGGACAGCCTTGTGGCAGCCAGCCATTTCACTTCAGGAAGAATCATACGGCTTTATCACAGGTCGAGCACACCCGAACTTGTAAGGTGGCGGATCATCCGTGTAATGGGACAACGGCCGGAAAAGAATCATCTGGATTTGCATTTGGAGGCACTTTCGGACCCGGGCTGGCTTGTTCATAACGAAGCAGCACTGACATTATCCCGAATGCCCCGAGACCAGGTACTGCCTGAATTGAGGTATCTGGAGCAGTCGGGTGATATGGACTTGGTGCGCAGGGCAGAATGGGTGATAAGCCAGTTTAAAGAGGAATCCAGCCAGGAACTAGCCCCAATGCAGCCTTTTGACGGCTATCCCATGCTGGACGATATTGAAGAAATAAAGGATGTGCTGAGAGATAAATGTGTGGATACCATCACATTCAGGAAAGGTGAAATTATCGCGGACGTGGGTGCCGGGAACGGCTATCTGGAGGCGATGCTGTCGTTTTTCCATGATGACCTTACATTTTATATTCAGGACATTGATTCTGTTGTATGTAATCCAAACACTATCCAGGAGGTAGTCGACTTCTACCAGGAAGTGAACGGCAAGCCCTTTAACAACAGGTTTATTACAGTTAACGGAACGGATACTGACACCAATCTGCCAGATCAAACTTTCGATAAAATCCTGATGCTGTGGACATACCAGTATTTAAAGAGTCCCCGCGAATTTATTATTGATCTGAGGAAAAAGCTAAAAAATGATGGATTATTATATGTGATCAACCCAGATCAGGATTATAAATATGGAAAGTTGCTTTTCACCGAATATGGATGGAACATGGCAACGGTCGAGAGGCAGATCTCTGATATCATTGATGGTGGATTTGAACTTGTAGGAATCGCAAGGAATTACGATGATAGCGAGCATCCTTATATTATGGTTTTTAAAAAGAAATGACTTTCCCTTAATTATCTGATTTTTCTTGTTTGGGATTGATATTCACTGCTATCTGGCTCTACTAATTTCACTCCAATTGTAACAAATTATATTGTACTGCGTAAAAACAGCTGTTAATGTGTACAGGAAATTAGAAAAATAATTGTCATGAAAAGAGTATTAATTGCAGTTGTCATCATTACATTAGGCATAATGATGAGTTCATGTAATAAGCATACATGTCCCGCTTATGTACAAAAGGATGCAGAGCAAACTGAGAATGCCGGTTAATCTTTTCCGAATATCCATATTAATGAATACATAATTCATCCTGGGGTGGGAGTGCTTGATTTATAGTAAGATCTCCTCAATAATTTCTTCATCTTACCTCTGCTGGTGATTTGTCACCACTCAGCAGTAACTTTTACAGTTAGGCTTTATCTGTAGGTGTCTCCTGGTTTTCAGGTTATCTGAAAATGATAATCAATAAGAAATAGGGATGTCCAATGTTGATATTTATTGACAACAAAGGATTAATTCATTAATTTCCGAGGAATTGAAATGCTATCCAGAAACCTTACTGAAAACTGGTATGATAACTAATCCTCAGAAATCATGAATAACAGAAGAGATATCTTAAAAGCATTGGCCCTGCTTCCTCTGGCGGCCTGTACCAGAACTGTTGAGAATAGTGCCATTCCGGATTCAAAACAATCCGCTTCCTCGCCGGTAGGCTGGCAACCGGACGGTAAAGAACTCAACCTGCAGAAGGTCAGAATAAAGAAAGTAAAGGCTATTACAACTGCACCATATGGTATTGAACTGGTAATTGTTAAGGTTGAAACAGATCAGCCGGGACTTCATGGTATAGGATGTGCAACATTCAGGCAAAGGGCCCATGCGGTGGTATCTGCGATAGACGATTATCTGGATGATTTTTGCAGAGATAAAGATGTTAGCAATATTGAGGATATATGGCAGACAGCCTACGTGAGCTCATACTGGCGGAACGGACCGGTTCTGAACAATGCCCTCAGCGGTTTGAACCAGGCCCTGTGGGATATTAAAGGCAAAATGGCCGGGATGCCAGTATACCAGTTACTGGGAGGTAAAACTCGATTTGCGGTGGATACCTATACCCATGCATCTGGTCCCACTCCGGAGGCAGTCATGGATGAAGTAGCCAAATACAGGGAGCAGGGATTTAGGCATATACGTATCCAGTTGGGGGGGTACGGTTCAACCCACTTGTCAACAACACCAGACTACAAACAATATGGATTCGGGCATCCTGACGATAATACTCTGGATCCGCAGGCATATAAAAGAGGTGTAGTCAGGATGTTCCAACTTGCCAGAAAAAGATTCGGTGATGATATTGAGTTCCTCCATGATGTACATGAGCGTATCGAGCCTATGGATGCAATCGATTTGATAAAAAGGTTAGAAGAATACAGGCCATTCTTTATTGAAGATCCGTTTTCACCTGAGAATATGGGGTGGTTCAGCATGTTACGCCAGCAGAGTGCTGTACCCATCGCCATGGGTGAATTGTTTAACAATCCACATGAATGGATAGAGCCAATGAGCCAGAGAATGTATGATTTTATACGAATCCATATCTCCCAAATTGGAGGGATCACACCTGCTATGAAAGTGGCAAGACTGGGAGAGTGGTTTAATGTAAGAACAGCATGGCATGGTCCGGGAGATACCTCCCCGGTCGGTCATGCAGCAAACGCACATATTGATCTGGCTGTCTGGAACTTTGGTATTCAGGAGGGGAAGCATTTTAATGAACTCACCAGGGAAATATTCCCGGGGACACCCACCATTGAGAACGGCTATATGTTTGTTAATGAAGCACCTGGACTAGGGATAGAGATCGATGAAGAGAAGGCAAAAAAGTATACCCTGCCTCATTTTAATTACAACTGGACACAAGTCAGGAAGGCAGATGGTACCCCGGTCAGGCCCTGATGATGATCAGGATCAAAACATAAATTATTATCACATGAAA
>JBDLIX010000087.1:0-21395 GCA_039714655.1 Bacteroidota bacterium | reverse complement strand
TACCCACATCCATACCATTGCTCGTGGATAAGATAATATCTGCGATAGCATCATCCGAACACACAGTCTGAGTAGCAATACTCACCTGACCCACTGGCTTCTCAAAAAAATCTACAACTACATTTGCAAAGTCACTGCACGTGCCATTGGTTTCCGTCCACTTTAAATCATAAGTGCCATAAAGGGTTACTGTAACATCACTTGTCGGTGAAGTATCATCACTGAACACCGGGGTCATATCCGGTCCACTTACATAAGTCCACTTCCCATCACCTACACTCGGTATTGCGGCCAGTGTATAAGAATACGAGCCACACACATCATCATCAGAGCCCGCAGCAGCAATAGGAATATTGTCTTCAAGATTACCAACCAAATAAAAAGAACCCGGTGCATTAATGTTATTGTACTCAGTAGTTAACCAATCTTCAGACCGGGCTGCAGAAGCGATCCTGACCTCATCAATTATACCGTCAAAGGGCCTCTTGTCTGTAGCCCAATCGGAAACTGATCCCGGTTGATTGCCAATGGCTGCATCAACTAAAGCATTCGTAACAACGGATCCTGATTTTGATCGTCCAGTGACTTCCAAAGCAGATCCATTGTTATAGAGCATCATTTCAGATCCATCATACACAGCGGCTACATAATGCCAGGAACCAACGGTTAGAACACTAATATTGGGTTGATAGGTAGTCGTTGTAGTGGGGGGAGCACCAGTTCTTAAACGAAAACGTAATTCTGTTCCATCAAAGGTACTCAACATCCAATAGTGATCCGGTGTATTTGAACTGGCGGCTTTGGAAATAATTCTGGCCCTGTCAGCACCAAATCCATCAGGTTTTACCCATGCTGAGATTGTCAATGAATCATTGTCAACATCAACACCACCTAACTCAATTCTTGCAGTATCCAGATCTGGATCAGGAACAATATCATAATCAAATTCTTGTCCGTCCCCAGAAATACCTCCACCAATAATATCGATGCTGCCTTCATTGGTTCCGTTGTTGCTTCCCAGCGCATCCAGGAAATCATCATGTAAATGGTAGACCGAGACAAATCCATTTGACCAGGTATTAGACGTAGAGGGATCTAAAAGCGGTGTGTCATAGCCAAAATAAAGAAATATGATTGTACTGTCATTGTAATCGAGTATGGGAACCTCCACCCAGGCGACATATTCGCCAGTCGTGGGATCATAATGCTCCACATCGTGATCCAACAGTGTTGTTCCATCAGAGGAGGTAAACATCAGGTCCCATCCATTGGAATCATTGACTAGTCCACCATTCGCTTCATCTGCAAGATCGGTATCCGAAGCTATACTGATTAGAACAGGAAAATTGGAATGATCAGCAGTACCTGAGACCTTCGTAGGATCGATGGCAATCCTCTTTCTGTAACAATAGCCATCCAGCCACTGTCCGCTTAAACTGGGGAGTATAACCAGGGTGAAGAGCAATGAGAGTAAGAATGGTCTTAAAAATGAATTTCCGGGTGAAAGAGCAGAAGCAATTCTGGATTTAGAAACAAATGAGTACACCTCCCCCAGGCCAAAATTGGATGGCAATGTTCTAAGGCTAGTATTTCCGGTTTCCGGTTGGACGGAGATCACCTTGTTATAAAAAAAGTTTGATCCAGATTCCTATCAATCAGGCACCCGGATTCAATGAAAACAACACGACCACATTTTATGACTCATTTATCATGAGTTTCGTTGCTTATACGCAATATATATGTGTAGGTTACCCGAAACTAAACAAATAAAACGGCTTTAGATAATCGCTAATTGTGGAAAAAGGTGTGTAGAACCTCAAGAGAACGAATATCCCCCATCCCTTCCACATGCAATTTGTAGTACCGGACCAGGTTGTCCAGAACACTCTTCCTGTGGGCACTGTTAAATCCGGCATCCCTAATATCCTGATAATCATAACCCATATACTGGCTCCAGAGTGCGCTGGCAGCTTTATCGAGCTGAATCTCCGGATCGGCCATATAGGTTTTAAACCTGCCACTGGCCAGGTCAAAAACAATCTCTCCGTTTCCATAATTATTTTGTGGGTAAAAGCCAAGGTACTTTGATAGCTGGAAGAGGAAGATGATGTGAAAGTCCGGGGAGGGCTCTTCAAGTGCATCCAGGTACTGGATGGTATTGATCAGAAAATGCGAAAGCATGGGATTGGGCTCTTCTTCTTTCACTACCCGAAAAAGTACCTCGGCAATAAAGATGGCCTGGGTACTTTTGGTAATGTCATAAGGGATGGAATTAAGAGGTGTCTCCCTGGTCACCTCTTTTACCAGCTGTAACTCCCTGGAATTCTTGTGGTAGATCTCAAAATCAAGGATAAAAAGGGGCTGAAACAGATTGGATCGGTTTTGTTTCCTGGACTTCCTTACCCCTTTCACCATAAATGATTGACGGCCAAATTGTTCCGTATAGCAGTGAACCACCAGGCTCGACTCACCATACCGGGTGGTATGCAGGACAATCCCTCTGGTCTTTCGAATCATGGTAAGGGTAAATATAGTTTGAGTACAAGATAGCTAGTACTGGTAAGAAAACAGCAGAAAAAAAAGTGGCAGACACATGGTTAGTGAATAAACAGGAGTTTGGTAACATGAGATAAGATTCCATCGGAATCGGAAAGGTAAATCATGTAAACCCCGGTAGCTACCCGTTCACCCCTGAAATTAGTTCCGTCCCACAGGGCCTGTCCCCCCAACGATTCGGTCTCATACACCAGGTTTCCTCCCATATCAACGATCTTCACATTGGTCCTCTCCACCAAACCCTTGATGGCTACCGGACCTTCGTAAGTTTCACGGACCGGGTTGGGATAGACCACCACATTGTTATAGCGCGTGCTGCCCTGGAGTGCATCTCCTTTATATGAAATAATACCTTTATCAGTTCCGAAAAATACCTCTCCGGAAACCCCATCCACACAGATGTCGGTAATGCTATTGGAGAGTAACGGACTGTTGCTGGAGTTAAATTGTTCGATTGTTTCGAATCCATCGTCAGAAACCAGGTATACCCCGCCCCCGGCAGTCCCCAACCATTTACGGTTAGCCCCATCCACTTCGATGGCAGTAACTACCTGGGTACCCAGCAAGGGATCTGCTAAACCACTATCATCATTCCTGGAAATAAGTACCTCCTGTGCAATAACAGTTCCTTCAGTGAAAAGCCTGTAGGGACTATACATCACAAGAATGCCCTGATTGGTTCCCAGCCAAAGGTTCCCGTTGCGATCCTCAGCAAACGAACGCACATCATTGGTGATTACTTTCCCAAATTTATCCACAACACTCACCTTTCTGTATTCATCATCGGAAGTGTCATCGATGGTAAAATTGTCATTCATCGCAAATAATCCATTTCCCTTGGGTACAATGATCCATTTATGGCCTGACTGGGTCACAAGGATATTTCCCAGGGCACTGTAATTGGTAATGAGGTTATCTGCACGAAAACTCTTCCAGGTACCATCTGACTTGAGTACTGAAATAGGTTCAGAAACTCCTGTGTTGGTGATCCATAAATTCCCCTGGTGATCGTAGGCAATTCCACCGATCCTGACAAAATTACGTCCGGGAAAGATGGATTGAAGGGAACTGTTGGCGTCTGTGTATCGAACATCAGGCTGCTCATCTCTGAATTCAAACAGTCCATACCCCCATGAACCGGCAAACAGGTGGTCCGGATCGTTGGGATCAACAGTAAGGGTTATCAGGTCGCGCCCATCCCAGTTGGTATGATACGCCCATTGCTCATCTTTGAAAGATTCCAGAGTGGCTGAAATAAACAAGTTGTTCCAGGATCCGGAAACGCCCCCCTGAACCGCATAAAGTATATTACCAGCTGCCTCCATATCATACACTGTTGCTGAATTGGGGCCATTGGGTACAATCGACCATTTACCACCTCCCTCGTTCGTGATTAATCCTCCTCCGTAATCGGCCATCCACAGGTCGCCATGATCATCCACGGATACCGAGCGTGGCTTTCCGCTTTCTAACTGTTGCACAACGAGCCAATCCCCGCTGATCACATTTGCGCCAGTGTTATCAACCAGGGTCAGGAATTCTCCCTGGTTCACTATTTCATGACACTGCTCCCCGGTAAAATAGGGATATGGGATCCATCCGCTACCTGTATCATAATAGACAATGTCCTGTTCCCCGGCCGGATCGTTGTAAGAGGTGAAAAAAGCTCCTTTATAATATGCAATGGTATTGAACTCCCCATTAGAATTGGGTATATCCGTAATGGTTTCCCATGCATTAAAATCTACCAGAAATGGATCGGAGAGCAGTCCCCTCCGAATTCCCTGTTCCGTAGCTGCATATAAAAAGCTGCCATCGGTGGTCACCTGGTTCACCTTAAGCGCTTCTCCATTATCACCAATATAATATGTTTCACTGATCTCATTCTTCTCAAGGTTCATAAGGATGATACCGAAACCGGTTGACAGAAAAGCACTCTGCTCAAGAAAATAGATGTCATTAATGGACTTGTCACCCGGGATCTGCTTTTTCATAATATCCGGCAGGTTCAGGATCAGGCCATCCCTGATAATATCCAGATTTGAATTCTGATATGCAAGGATCAAGGTCTCCAACTCACCACTCCATCGCATGGCCGACACACCATTGTCCGATAATCCATCGATCTTTGAAATCTTTTCTACAGAATTGTCCTCCAGGTTGAAGTAAAAAAGACCGCCTGTTGCAGAGCAAAAAACCCTGTCATTGGTAGCTTCCACAAGGTTGCAGTATTTATAGGGAAGGTGTGTTCTCCACTGGCCCAGGGTAATCTGACCATCCAGTGGCTGTGCCAGCCAGATTCCCAGTCCAATGATCATGTATAGAAGCCGTTTCTGCATACGGAATTATTACTATAAATACGCAATTTCGGGGAACATATTACATCCCTTTAAGAAATTCTACAAGCCTTTGAACGGCACGGGCACGGTGACTAATGCTGTTCTTCAACGAAAGATCCATCTCAGCAAAGGTTTCATCGAATCCCTCGGGCCTGAATACCGGGTCATATCCAAACCCCTTAATACCGGTTGGATGGCTTGTGATCTCACCCTTTATCACACCTTCAAACCGGTACTCGGCACCTTTCAATACCAGTGCGATGACTGTTCTGAATTGGGCCTCCCTTGAAGCATACCCCTCCATCTCGAGCAGTAACTTCCGGATGTTCCCTGCAGCAGGTTCCATCTCCGGAAATGTTGGATACCCGATTCTTGAATAGCGTGCGGAATATACACCCGGAGCCCCTTCCAGGGCCGTTACCTCAAGACCGGTATCATCGGCAAAGCAGTTCCTTCCAAACTTATTGTATATGTACCATGCCTTCTGGGAGGCATTTGCCTCAAGGGTATTGTGATCTTCAGGTATCTCTTCAACAATATCCAGCTCCTTCAACCCTAATAGCTGAAATCGATTATCTAGCAATGCGCTGATTTCCTTAAGCTTATGCTGATTATTGGTGGCAAATATAAGCTCCATATTTTTATTCGTATTCGGAAGGATGTTGGCTGAGTTGCCTTATTTATCTCTGGAGTATTTAACTAAGCCACCTACATTTATTTACAAAGTAAAGAAATTCAGTGGCGTTTAAATACTCCAGAGATTAGAAAAAAAAGGCCGCACTATATGCGGCCCTTAAATTATTAAATTCTTTCAGATTACCTGCTACCGGTAGCCCTGAATCCTCCTGCTATTTTCGCTGGTTTGGGATTCATACACATCACGGGCAAGTTCTCAGGATTGGCAAGAAGGTACTGCTCAGGGGCACCCAGCATGTAGTCAACCCACCTGATATCTCGTGTTGCCATTACCAGGATCAGATCAGCCTCTTTCGCTTTGGCAATATCTATGATCTCTTTCTTAAAACTTTGCTTTCCTGATGAAGTCAAAATTTCATATTCAACATCATGACCTTTTAAGAAGGATTCAATATACTTGATGTTGGAAAGAACTTTTCTCTTGAATCCCTTGTCCTTGGCCTTGGATTTAAAAATAACAAATTTTGCCCCAAAATTCCTGGCCAGATAATAGATCCAATTTGCCTTTTCCTTATTTTCCCGTTTAAAATCGATGGGCAGTAGAATGGTATCGATCTTCTCCTTGACCGGTTTGTCCTGTACAACGTAGAAGGGAATGCGTGAAGAGACAACCACTTTCAGCGCCTTGCTTCCAAATAATTTTTGTGCGCCTTTCATCCCATGTGTTCCCATGATAATCATTTCCGCCTTCAACTCCTTTGCAGTATCCCCAATGGCTTTGAAAATGCTTCCCTTCACTACTTCCGCATGAGGTGTATTACCATATTCTTTCCCAAGTTTTTGGGATGAAGCTTCAAGCTCACCCTTTTTGGAATCGATCTCCTTCTCTTCAGTAACGATATGAAGAAGGAGTATCTCCCTGTTCAAGAATTTGGAAATATTTACAGCATGCTGAAAAGCGTTCTCAGCCACCTGAGAAAAATCCCATGGTACAATAATTGGCCTTTCTAACTTTTCCATAAATATCCTATAGTTTGGTTATCAACGAAGGGTAAATATATTTTATATATTTTTGATAGTACCCAATTAACGGTGTCTGCACCGATCGACAAGTTATGAATTTATTCTTCAAGTCATATAGAAATTACTTGATTTTTTTTCTTCTCATAGCTTGGGAACCCGGCTTCAATTGCGGAATGGCGCAAGAAAGCAGCTCTTATCTAACCCCTTGGATACAGGAGATAAAACTGCCTTCCCAATACAAAGATATACCCAACGAATCCTTTTACCTGGACAACCATGGTCATCTTTTCGTCGGAAAAGAGAATGGCCTTTCCATCATTAACGGGAATAATTCCATTCACCTTCATATGGACGGTCCGGTTTACGTAACCGGCGGAGACTCAGATACTCTATTTTATGCCGCCGAAAACGATTTAGGATACTTGATCAGGGATGAAAGGCCGGAATTTCACACCATATCACGCAAGCACTGGATCCCCTCATCTCAACGTAATTTCGTGCCTTCAGGATTGGTCAGTTTTCAAAACCTTTATTTCGTAGTTACAAACCATGGAGTTTTCTCCCTTTCAAAGGGTCGGGTCAGGTTATTTCCCTTCCAGGAAGCTGAAATTAACCTTTATCAGGTACGTGGAGAGCTTTTCCTGACTGCAGACAACATTGGGATCATGAAATGGACAGGTAGTGATTTTACTGGTCTGTTGACCCAAGAGCAGATTGGAAGTGAATCGGTGATCTTAATGGGGGCTGAGGATGAGAAACTAATCATCCTTACATCCACCGGGGCCATCTATTCCATGGCCGATTCCGATTCCATACCCTGCTTTGAAAGGAGATTTCCATTGATGGAGAAAATCACGTTCATTGAGAATGTTAGCGATGAATTGGTGCTGGTAGATGTAGAAGGTGATGGGATCTCTATCCTGAACCACCAGGGCAGAGAGATCAACAAGTTGGGCAACAAAGGAGGACTCCCGGACAGGGAGATACAGCAACTGTTTATTCGAAAAGATCAGGAGATCTGGATATTGGCCCCCCATACACTTCATAAAATAAATTACCCTTCTCCGCTTAATGTGTTGGAATTTGAGTCTTTTGAAACAGGTAGGATTCTGACTTCCCTGGTTTTAAAAGAGCGTATCATTCTTGGAACCAGCCATGGAATATTCACTGTCGAGCAGAGGGATCCTGAGCTTAACAAGTTGCAAATAACGAAGTTGACTCCAGACAACAGAGAATCAGTTCATCTGCTAACTTCCTCCGGGAAAAAAGTGTTTGCTGCTGGTTACGAACACCTTCATTCTATTGAAGATGGAATGGTTGAACTGATAGACAAAGGAAGCTTCACGGGGATTCAGGCATTGAGTAATCATACACTTTTTGCATCCAGTGAAAAGGGTATCGTCAGGTACAATCTGACCAATCAAGGTTGGAAATCCACGCTCATAGATTCTTCACTCTCCTCTTCTCACTCATTTGTATGGTACGACGATCAGCTGTTTTTCCTATGCGGGAATGGTATATACAGGCTCTCCCCTAACCTGAAAGGAACCGAGTCCATATCTTTTCATATGGATGAACTTTTATTCAAGCTGGTTCCGTTGGATCGTGAACTATACCTTGTGGGGAATAATCAGGTATACATTTATGAAAAGAACGAGGATACCTTTTTACGTCTGCCCAGCGACAGGAAGGCAAAGATTCTTTCAGGCTCAGAGGTCATTCTTTCTGGAAAATCAGGAGAGTGTTGGATTGTTCAGCACGATGGAAAATACAGTTCCCGGGTGCAGCATACAACGGATTTAGATGACCTCTCTGAGGATCACATCTCCTTTCCAGTTCTTCAAAACCTGGGGGAAATCATTAACCTGGCCGTTAGAGATAGCATGCTAATCATCACTGGAAAGGATAAAATTTCTCTTTTTGATGTGCCCGATTTAAATGATTTCACAATTAAAATCCCGCTTCGCATAGAAAAAACCACCCAGGAAACCAGCGATGTTGAACTCTATTTAGCCGGATTGGATTTTCAAAGTACGCCTGAGCCTCTGTTTAGGTATCGGTTGATTCCCCATCAGGAAAAATGGTCCAAATGGGACAATAACAGGAAAATAGTATTTGGTAATTTAAGACAGGGGGAGTATAAGTTTGTGGCCCAGGTTAAAGACCTCTATGGAAGAATATCGGAACCCGTCGAGTTGTCCTTTACCATTGATCCACCAATCTATAGTACCTGGTATGCATATACATTCTATGGATTCCTGTTTCTCGTGGGAATGTTTCTGATTCGAAAATGGAGATTACTTAGTTACCAGCGGGCCGAATCAAGGATCTCTCAGCGCATGCAGCGAAAGTTTGATGCTTTGGCCGTGGAAAAGGAGAAGTCTGATAAATTGGTGGCAGAAATATTACCTGAAAAAACTGCAACACAGCTGAAGACAGCAGGGAAATCCAAATGGGACAAGTATGAGCGGGCCACGGTACTCTTTTCCGACATTCAGGGCTTCACCCAAATTGCTGAAGAGATGAATCCCGAAGCTTTGATTGATGAACTGGATAAATTCTTTTTCCATTTCGATTCTGTGGTTGAAAAATATAACATAGAAAAGATCAAAACCATTGGAGATGCATACATGGCTGCCGGGGGAATACCTGAAAAAAACAATACCAATCCGGTAGAGGTAGTTCTGGCTGCCCTGGAAATGCAATCTTATATGCAGCAACTGAAATCTTCAAAAGCTAAAATCTGGGACCTGAGAATCGGGATACACACGGGACCAGTCATTGCAGGGGTGGTGGGACACAAAAAGATCTCTTATGATATTTGGGGAGATACAGTGAATACGGCCTCCAGGATGGAATCATCCGGTACCCCTGGAAAAGTAAATATTTCGGGAATCACCTACGGAATGGTGAAAGAGTATTTTATTTGTGAATACAGGGGCAAGCTTCCTGTTAAATATAAAGGGAACATCGATATGTATTTTGTGACCGGTCTGCGTCCCGAGTTGTCGGTCGACCTGAAAGAGATACCCAATAAAAGATTCTTCATAAAGTTGCAACTTCTCAGATTGGGTGATCTTGAGGATAGGATATTTGAAGGCATCCTGAACAAACTGCCGGAGACCCTATATTTTCATAAACTTAAATACGCCCGAAAGGTTTACAACCAGTCTTTTCTCCTTTGCCGGTCTGAAGAGATTGACCAGGAAGACCGGTTACTTGTCAGGACAGCCGCCTTGATGCTGTTTACCGGACTGACTCAGTCATTCAATAATTTTGAAAACCGCTCCTCTGTCATTTCCAGGGAAATCCTGCCGGACTTCAAGTATTCCGAAACACAGATTGACCAGATATGTAATCTGATCCTATCTACCAAAATGCCATTCAATCCCAATAACAAGTTGGAGCAGATTATAATCGATGCCAGAATGGAATACATAGGCCGGCCCGATTACACCTCAGCCATCAAGCTATTATTCCAGGAGTTGAAAGAAGCCGGTATCAAAATCAATGGTCAACAATTCAAGAAACAACAACTTGAACTCTTGTACGGGTTTGAGTTCTTTACATTGGCAGCTCAACGCCTTCGTGAGATCCCGGGACCAGATCAAATGGCTACCCTGGAGCAGGAAAGGTGGATATAAAACATCCTTTTATAACATCATTTCATAATTGGTGCTGAGGGTTGGAATGTTTACTTTTGAAGCTTTATTTCAACCTCTAATTACGATGAACTATGGATCTTGACTGGAAAAACCTTGGATTTGGCATTATGAAAACTGACTTCAATGTCAGGTGTGTGTATCGGGATGGAAAATGGGGCGAACTGAAGGTTTCCTCCGAAGAGACCTTTCCAATTCATATGGGTGCTACATGCTTGCATTATGGACAGGAATCATTTGAGGGCCTGAAAGCATTTACTGGAGCCGATGGTCAAATCAGACTTTTCCGTCACGATGAAAATGCGAAGCGAATGATTCAATCTGCAAAAGGTATTCTGCTGGCTGAAGTTCCGGTTGAACTCTTCATGGAGGCCGTCGAAAAAGTAGTCTTACTGAATAAAAAATATGTTCCTCCTTATGGTACAGGCGCTTCCCTTTACATCCGACCCTTACTGATCGGTACAGGTCCCGAAGTGGGAGTGAGACCAGCCAAAGAATATACATTCATTGTGTTTGTGATGCCTGTAGGCCCCTATTTTAAGGAAGGATTCAAACCGGTGGATATCATGATTAGCAGGGATCATGATCGAGCCGCACCACAGGGCACCGGGCACCTGAAGGTTGGAGGTAATTATGCTGCCAGCATGACCTCTATCCTGGAAGCACATGAGAAGGGCTTTGCCACAGCAATGTACCTCGATGCACGAGAGAAGAAGTACATTGATGAGTGCGGACCGGCAAACTTTTTCGGGATCAGGGATAATACCTTTGTAACACCTAAGTCCCATTCGATCCTTCCCTCCATTACCAACAGGAGCCTGCAAACATTGGCCAAAAGTATGGGCATGAAGGTCGAAATTCGTCCTGTCCCCGTGGAGGAGCTGGCAGATTTCGAAGAGACAGGAGCATGTGGAACTGCAGCAGTCATCACTCCATTTGGTAAAGTAGTGGACATAGAAAATGATATCACCTACGCTTATGGAGATGGTCAAGAACCTGGTCCGGTTACCACAAAACTATATGAAACCCTGATCGGCATTCAAAACGGTGATATAGAAGACAGTTTTAACTGGACTAAAATTCTCCATTAAGCCAAAACCCTCCGGTGTAACCTAAATTATTCCTATCTTTGCCCCAGCCATTTTTTCAGGTAATGTCAAAGAAGGAGAACAGGACATATTCCCGGAGGATCCGCAGTTCATACATCACCTCAATCATCAGTATTTCACTCGTATTACTGCTGCTTGGATTGGTTGGTCTGCTGTTAATCAATGGCCGTAACATCAAGAAGCAGGTAATGGAAAGCATTGGTTTCAATGTGATCCTCAAAGAAAACGTGAAAGAAGCCGACATTTATCAGCTTCAAAAGATCCTGGATTCCAGGGAATATATTCTATCCACAGAGTACATTACCAAAGAAGAAGCTGCCCTTGAAACAGAACAAATGCTGGGAGAAGACTTTATCCGGTTTCTTGGATACAATCCGCTTCCACCCTCTATCAGGGTTCGATTGCATCAGCCCTGGACCAACCCCGATTCGGTGATGATCATCGAACAGGACATCATGCAATATGAGTCCATCGAAGAGGTATACTACAAAAAATCTTTATTGTATGCCATCCATGAAAATATACGTCAGATTACCCTGGTTATCCTCGGTTTCTCAATACTCCTTACTCTGATTTCAGTCACACTAATCAACAACACCATCAGGCTCTCTATCTATTCAAAACGATTCATCATCAACACCATGCAACTGGTAGGGGCCACACGTGTATTTATCAGAAGGCCATTTCTTTTCAGGGGGGCAGCCAGTGGTTTTACCGCAAGCCTTGTGGCACTAATACTACTGTTTGGTCTGGTATACCTGCTCCAGGAAGAGTTTGAAGGAGTGATTTCACTAAGGGATTATGAACTGTTGGCCATCCTGGCCCTGGGCGTGATTCTCATGGGCATACTGATTAACTGGATTTCCACTTTCTTTGCAGTTAATAAGTATCTAAACATTAAAACAGATAAGCTTTATTAAGATCGCCGCTATGAGTAAAAAGAACATTGGCAAGGAAAATTTCGCACTGAGCAAGGAGAATTACATCCTTCTGGTGATTGGATTTGCCATCATCGTCCTGGGTTTTATCCTGATGATCGGAGGCAAATCGGAAGATCCAAACGTATTCAATGAAGATGAGATATTTAGTTTTCGCCGGATCACCCTGGCACCAATCGTTGTCCTCGCTGGATTCATTTTTGAGATCTGGGCCATTATGAAAAAGCCCAAATCTCCCGGCAATAAAGAATAATACCTTTTACATATATGACCTGGTTAGAAGCATTGATCCTTGGATTGGTTCAGGGACTCACTGAATTTCTGCCCGTAAGCAGCAGCGGGCATCTGGAAATAGGCAAAGTTTTACTTAACGTTGAAGTGAAGGAAGATCTCACATTTACTGTACTGGTCCATTTCGCTACAGTGCTGAGCACCATCACAGTTTTCTTTCGGGATATCAGAAACCTGAGCACCGGACTCTTTGCATTCAAATGGAACGAAGAGACAAAATATGTTTCGAAGATCCTGGTTTCCATGATCCCGGTACTGATTGTTGGGATACTCTTCCGTGAGGAGGTTGAGTCACTCTTCTCTGGAAATTTAATCCTCGTAGGAGGAGCTTTGCTTATAACCGCTCTTCTACTTGTTTCCACCCAGCTTGTAAAAACAGGGAATAAGAAGATCCCATTCCTGGATGCTTTTGTTATGGGAATCGCCCAGGCAGCTGCCGTAGTACCCGGTATCTCCAGATCCGGTGCAACTATTTCAACAGCGCTGCTTTTAAAAAATGACCGAAGTGAAGTAGCGCGTTTCTCATTTTTAATGGTGCTGTTACCCATTATTGGAGCCGCACTGCTCGATATCCTCTCCCTCTCATCAGAACCCGGAGATGGTGGTATCTCTATTACAGCTTTGATCGTCGGTTTCCTGGCTGCCTATCTGTCTGGCTATCTGGCCTGTACATGGATGATCGCTCTTGTAAAAAGAGGGAATCTCTATTGGTTTGCTCTTTACTGTGCCATAGTAGGAATCGTATCAATTGTGTTTGCCTGATTTATGGAAACCCATCGACCTGAGACATACCTGGAGGGAGCCGTCCTGTTCATCGATAAGCCCTTGACATGGACCTCATTCGACGTTGTCAACAAGATTCGCAAATCTATTAGGCATACACTTGGCATCCAAAAGATCAAAGTGGGTCATGCGGGTACATTGGATCCTCTTGCAACCGGACTGGTTATTATCTGTACAGGGAAAGCCACCAAACAAATTACGCAGTACCAGGACCTGGAAAAAGCCTATGAAGCCAAAATAAGGTTGGGTGCCACCACCCCATCTTTCGACCTGGAAACAGAGGTGGATAAAACCTATCCATGGGAGCACATCAACCTGGAAATGGTCCGTAAGGTACTGACAGAATATACGGGAGAGCTGGAACAGCTCCCTCCCCTCTATTCTGCAAAAAGTGTGGATGGCAAACGGGCATACAATTTGGCCAGAAAAGGGAAAACAGTTGAATTAAAGAAGCAGCAAGTAACGATCCATTCCATGGAGATCCTCTCATTTAAGCCTCCCGATCTGTCAATTTACGTTGAGTGCAGCAAAGGAACATACATTCGCTCTCTGGCAAGGGACATCGGATTTTCTCTGAAATCGGGAGGCCACATCACAGCTCTGAGGCGGACCCGTATAGGGCCTCACAGGGTTGACAAGGCCATTTCCGTTGAGAAATTTATAGAAAATTTAAAACTTTTGTAACAAATTTGTGTTTTTTACGTATAACGATGCTCGCATCATTTAAATAACCATAATCCATAATATGAAGTTATCCCAATACAAATTCGATTTACCCCAGGAGTTGGTAGCAAAATTCCCTTCCAAAAATCGTGATGAGTCCAGGTTAATGGTCCTTCATCGCGACACAAAGAAGATTGAGCATAAGACATTTAAGGATATTATTAATTACTTTGATGACCAGGATGTGATGGTTTTCAACGATACCAAAGTTTTCCCTGCCCGACTCTATGGGAATAAAGAGAAGACCGGTGCTGAGATCGAGGTCTTCCTGCTTAGGGAGCTTAACCGGGAGCAGAGACTCTGGGATGTATTGGTAGATCCTGCCCGGAAAATCAGGATTGGGAACAAACTATACTTCGGTGAAGATGACGTCCTGGTTGCTGAAGTCATTGACAATACCACATCCCGTGGACGGACCCTCCGTTTCCTTTATGATGGAGAGTATGATGATTTCAAGAAAACACTTTTTGAGCTTGGCGAGACCCCACTTCCAAAATTCATCGAGAGAAAGGTTGAGCCAGAAGACAAAGAGCGTTATCAGACGGTTTATGCCAAGCATGAGGGAGCAGTAGCTGCTCCTACAGCAGGCATGCATTTCAGCCGTGAATTACTTAAACGCCTGGAGATAAAAGGCATTGATTTTGCTTTTATCACCCTTCATGTGGGCCTGGGAAATTTCCGCACGGTTGATGTGGAAGACCTCACCAAGCATAAGATGGACTCGGAAAGGATCATGATACAAAACGAGGCTGTAGGACTTGTGAATGCAGCCAAAGATCGAAAAAGAAATATATGCGCGGTGGGCACTACTGTGATGCGAACTCTGGAAAGTTCTGTTTCCACCGATGGTTTCCTTAAGGAATTTGACGGGTGGACCAATAAATTCATTTTTCCCCCCTATGAATTCAGCGTGCCCAACAGGATGATTTCCAACTTTCACCTGCCCTATTCCACGCTCTTAATGATGGTTTCAGCTTTTGCCGGTTATAATTTTCTTTTGGACGCTTACCAGGTAGCCATCAAGGAGGAATATAAATTCGGCACTTACGGTGACGCCATGCTGATCCTCTAAGTATACCATGCATGCCGCTCCTTAACTCCATTATCTCTTGGGTGAATGTGAAACGGCTCCACCAGGTTGAGCTATTTAAAAAATACCCTTTTGATGTGCAACAGGAGGTTTTTTCAAAGCTGGTGGATCAGGCATCCAGGACCACATGGGGCATCCAGTATGGATACGATTCCATCTATTCAATTGAGGATTACCAAAAACGGGTTCCCATCAGTACCTATGACGATTTTAGGCCATATATCAAACGATTAAGGGAAGGTGAGCAAAACCTGACCTGGACCTCGGAGATCAAATGGTTTGCTAAATCAGCAGGGACCACATCCGACAAAAGTAAATTCATCCCGGTAAGTAATGAGGCACTGGAAGATTGCCATTTCCGGGGTGGGAAGGATGTGATTGCATTCTATACCAAAGAGCGTCCGGAAAACGGAATCCTGAAGGGCAAGACCCTGACCCTTGGAGGTAGTGCAGAGGTCAATAAATTCAGTAACCAGTCCTATTTCGGTGATCTTTCGGCAGTGATCATTGAAAACCTGCCATTCTGGGCACACATCATCCGGACCCCGGCCGCCGAAATTGCTCTTATCCCCGATTTTGAAGAGAAACTGGAAAAGATTGTTAAGCGCACTGCTGGTGAAAATGTAACCGGTATAGCAGGAGTTCCCTCCTGGAACCTGGTCCTCCTCAATGCGATCCTCGATTATACCGGAAAATCAAACATCCTGGAGGTGTGGCCCAACCTGGAGCTTTTCACCCATGGCGGCATTAGTTTTGCGCCCTATCGGGAACAGTACAAAAAGCTAATTCCGTCTGAAGAAATGAACTACCTGGAAACCTATAATGCCTCGGAAGGCTTCTTTGGGATCCAGGACGAACTTGAGAGGGATGACATGCTTCTGATGCTGGACCTGGGCATCTTCTATGAATTTATTCCCATGGAAAACCTGGAGGATCCCAATCCCCCTGTATATACTGTCGGTGAGGTTGAGAAAGGGATCAATTACGCCATGATTATTTCTACCAACGGAGGACTTTGGCGATATATGATTGGCGATACCGTGGTGTTCACCTCTCTCTTTCCACACAGAATTAAAATTTCCGGACGCACCAAGTATTATATCAACGCATTTGGTGAGGAGGTGATCCTGGACAATGCAGAGAATGCATTGATGGTTGCTTGTAAAGAGACCAATGCCATCGTAAAAGAGTATACAGCAGGTCCGCTCTACATGAGCAATGATGCCAAAGGGTCCCATGAGTGGATGATTGAATTTGAGACACCACCTGAGAACCTGGAGCGTTTTAGTGAGGTGCTGGACAGCTCACTCTGTTCCATCAACTCGGACTATGAAGCAAAACGGTACAAAAATATCACCCTGATGAAGCCTGCCATCGTCTCGCTGGAGCCTGGAACCTTCTACAGATGGATGCAAAAAAGGGGGAAATTGGGCGGTCAGAACAAAATTCCCAGGCTCTCCAATGACCGGAAGTATTTAGATGAACTATCAGACATTTTAACCCGATAAAAGTTACTATCTTTAGTCTGATTCATTCAATAATTGAAAAAGCATGCATATAGCTGTTGCAGGAAACATTGGGTCCGGAAAAACCACGCTGACCAGTCTGCTGGGCAAGCATTACGGATGGGAAGCCCAATATGAAGATGTTGATGACAATCCCTATCTAAACGATTTTTACCAGGATATGCAGCGGTGGTCCTTTAACCTGCAGATATACTTCCTTAACAGCCGATTCAGTCAGATCGTAAAGATTCGTCAATCCGGGAAAAAGATCATCCAGGACCGAACCATTTACGAAGATGCGTACATCTTTGCCCCAAACCTGCACAGCATGGGATTGATGAGCACCAGGGATTTCGAAAATTACTTCGCCCTTTTCAACCTGATGAGCTCATTGATTGAACCTCCCGACCTGCTGATCTACCTGCGTGCATCCATCCCTACCCTGGTAGAACAGATCCAGCAGAGGGGACGCAAATATGAAAATAACATCAGGCTCGATTATCTGAAGCACCTCAACGAACGATACGAAGCCTGGGTAGAGACTTACAGCCTTGGAAAGTTACTGATTGTAGATGTGGACAACCTGAATTTCAGGGACAAGCCCGAAGATCTCAGTACAGTGATGGACAAGATCAACGCCAACATTCACGGGTTGTTCTAAACCCCACACACAGTTCATATCTCCAGAATATTTAAGTCGGTGCTTAAAAACGTTGCTGCGCAACATTTTGTAGGCACCTCCTCTAAATATTCTTTCGATATAAATAACATGGGATTTCTGAAATCCCGCTCATTAAGGTCAACTACGGCGTTGATTCCTCTTTTGGAACAAATACCACATCCACGATATTGGGTTTTTTGTAGAAGGCTTTCATTGCCTTTTTCACATCCTTGATGGTAAGGCTCTTCAGAATATCCTCATAATTGGCCGGATCATCAAAGTTGATGCCGTGAACATAGTAGTTGTACAGGTTATTCAGAAAATAGGCGTTGTGCTCCTTGCTCTCCTCCCGATCTTTCAGAATATTCTCTACCGTTTTGGAAAGGTCCTCTTCTGATGGTCCTTCCTTGGCCAGTTTCTTCAGCTCTGCATACACTATTTCCTTCAGTTCCACATATCTTTCCGGAGCACAGTCGAACCTGATTTGCATGGTGCCTTTTTCCACCGGCCACCGGTGTAAACTGGTTCTCAGCCCTACGCCATAGGTTCCACCCTCTTCTTCCCGGATCGTTTCATCATAACGGAGGGTAAGGATCCCCTCAACTACACGCCCTACCAGACTGTTGTAGGGATTATAACTCATTTCGTTATTAATCACAATATTTACACTGGCCTTGGGAGTTTCCAGCACCATGGGAATCACCTTTTCAATGGTTCCTTCCGGTTCATATACCTTCCGGTCGATCCAGCTCTCTTCACGATCCAGATCAGGTATGGCACCAATATATTTCTGCGATAGCATTTTGACCTCCTCAACATCAATGTTACCTACAATAACAAACAGGAAATCACTTGCATCAGAATATCGGTCCATGTAAACTTCCTGAATCATCCCGAAATCTATATCCTCCAGAAATTCACTGTTCATGACCCTTGTACGTGGATGATAATCGGTAAGGATCAGGCTGAGCGAATCGCCCATGATCTTCTGAGGATTGTTCTCCATATTTTGAAAATATGCCTCAAATCTTGCCATGATAGCCTGGTGAGCCTCTGTATCAAACCGGGGTCGAACAAAATGGAGATAGACCAATTGCATCATTGCTTCCATATCCTTTGGACTGGCAGTTCCATTTAATCCTTCACTGAGTCCGCGCAGATTCAGCTGAAGAGACACATTTTTACCTGTCAGCATCTTCTGTAGTGCTGTTGCATCAAAATCCCCCACTCCATAGAATCCTGTAAGATTGGTTAACATGGTAGTCGATGGGACATATTCATGATCGTAGAGAGAGCTGCCACCTTTGCTGTAAGCACGCAATTGAACCTGGTCCTTTTCAAAATCGGCATGCCTGAAAACAACTTTGGCCCCATTATCCAGGGTCCACTCCACGGCATCCATTAGCTCCAGCTCTTTCAATACAGTGATTTCTGCCAGGGCCAACTCTTCAGAAACCAAAGATTCTGCCAGTTCTTCATCTTCGTATGGTTCTATTTCGGACATGGCCACCTGCTGAAAAATTGCCATGGAAGCAGCCTCGCTGAGGTGCTCAATCCCCTCTTCTTCAGGCCCCTGGATCACCAATACCCGGTTCTTCTCTGCAATCCAGCTCTTCATACGTTGATTATAATCCTCCAGGGTAATGGAGGGTAAAACTGCCTGTACAAGCATATATCCCATTTCAGCGGAAATGTAAGCATCGCCTTCCAGGTAATGATTCAGATATTCATTTACGTACTCTTCATTACTGATCTTATCCCTCTCTTTGTAGTATTTCTCCCATCTTGTAAGGACCTCAGCCTTGGCCCGATCCAGTTCTCCAGATGTGAAGCCGAATCTTTTAACCCTTTCAAGTTCAGTTAAAAGAGCAGTAAGGCCCAGCGCTTCCTGGTTGGGTTTAGGCAGGAGGATCACATTCAACGCTTCATATCCACGTTCGGCATCACCATAATCGATGAAACCCATCACAAATGGCGGATCTCCTTTTTGAAGCAGTTCATCGATCCGCTGAGCTATCATATTGTTGAATAACGTCTGGATATAATTCTCCCGGTAATCCATAAATGTCTCAGGACCAGTATCTGTCTTTCTATGTCTGATCATATATCTGATAACCGTCTGGTCTGCTTCTTTATCAGTGGCCAAACCAAATACCGGTTCATCATGATCAGGGATCTCATAAAAAGGTCTTTCAGGAGCATTCTCCACGGGTGGGATCTTCGAGAAAAGATCGATCACCTTTTTTTCCATCTCAACCGCATCAAAATCCCCTGCCATGGCAATGGCCTGCAGATCGGTGCGGTACCATTTGTGATAGAAATCCCTCAGCGCATCATATTCAAAATTCTCAACCACCTCCATATCTCCGATCACATCCCTTTCCGCAAATTTTGAATTGGGGTAGAGGTAAGGCATCAAGGTCTTCATCATCCTGCGTTGCGCTGAATTCCTTGTACGCCACTCCTCTTTGATCACCCCTCTTTCTGCATCAATCTCCTCCTCGGTCAGCAGGAGGAAATTGGACCAGTCATTAAGAATAAGAAGACAGGAATCGAGGATTTTTGGTTTGTTCACCGGAACATCACTCAGGTTATATACGGTCTGATTCTGACTGGTATAAGCATTGATGTTCTCACCAAAAGCTACCCCGTGCCGCTCCAGAAAATTGATAATTCCCTTCTCCGGGAAATGTTCTGTTCCGTTAAAAGCCATGTGCTCCAGAAAGTGGGCCAGTCCATTCTGGTGGTCTTCCTCCAGCAGTGCCCCCACATTCTGAATAATATAGAATGATGCCCGCTCTTTGGGCTCCTGGTTGGCCTTAATATAATAGGTCATTCCGTTCTCCAGCACGCCATATCTGACAGATTCATCATTTGGAAGGGGTTGCATGGGATCCAGCTGGCCAAATGATGGCATTGTCAAAACGGCCAGTAACAGCATTGAAATAATTAGATTATTGCGTCTCATAGTTTTTAAATGTTGAATTGTACTAAAGAGATATACGCCTGTTTTATCAGCGAAATTGAAATTACACATAAATAAACAACCTGCATGAACAATTGAACATGATTTTAAGCATTTCTCCATGTCAATAGCAGAATTTTTCCTAATTTGATGGATCTCAATGACTATAACCACTAAAAAGAACACCATGCAATTCTCACGAAGAAATTTCTTAAGACTTTCAGGAACCGGACTGATTGCATCACAGGCCCCCTCTCTATTGGCTGCTGACTTAACCTCAACAGCAAAAGGATCGGGTGTCCCATTCGAACTTGGAATCGCCTCTTACACTTTCAGGGAGTTCAGCCTTGAAGAGACCATTGCCATGACACAGAAGCTGGGCATCAACAAGCTCTGTCTTAAAAGCATGCATATGCCCCTGGAGTCCTCTCCCCAAGAGCTCCGCAGCATGGCAGGAAAAGTGCATGATGCCGGAATTGATCTCTATGGGGCTGGTGTGGTTTATATGAAGAATATTGAAGAGGTGGATCATGCATTCGCTTATGCAAAACATGCTGGTATAAAAGTGATCGTTGGAGTGCCGGAGCATGAATTGCTGGAGCATTGCAATAAAAAAGTCAAAGAGACAGGAATTAATCTGGCCATCCATAACCACGGACCGGGCGATGACAGGTATCCCAGTCCGGAAAGTGCCTACAAACGTATCAAACATATGAATCCCGGGATGGGACTTTGTGTGGATATTGGTCATACCACCCGCATTGGACTTGACCCAACCAAAGAGACTGCCCGGTTTATGGACCGGGTGCTGGATATTCATATCAAGGACGTGGACAAAGCAGATGAAACAGGCAAAACCCTCGAAATCGGTCATGGTGTGATCGATATCCCCGGATTCCTGAAAATGTTACTCAAGGAGAGATACAGCAAGGTTGTCAGCTTTGAATTCGAAAAAGATGGCAAGGATCCCCTGGCAGGCCTGGCAGAATCTGTGGGTTATGTACGGGGTGTACTGAAGATGATTGCATGAATCTATTATTGATATACCCAGAGTATCCAGACACCTTCTTCAGCTTCAAGCATTCGTTGCATTTTATATCCAGGAAAGCTGCAT
>JBDLIX010000086.1:0-22184 GCA_039714655.1 Bacteroidota bacterium | reverse complement strand
ATGCCGGGGAATTGCTCATCGGTACTGCAGAGACCGACATCACTCCGGCGTTGCCGGCAGCCATTATGGGACAGTTCTATCTGCGACTGGCAGATTCAGTGGAAACTCCTCTCACAGCCAATGTTGTGGCACTGGAGTCACGGGATGGAAATAATTCCCCGGATATGGCAATTATGGTCTCCTGCGATGTGGGAATGGTTCCTGCCCTGTATGTGAAGATGGTTCGTAATAAAGTTAAGAAGCGGTTGCCGGACCTGGATGTGAACAAAATCTTTATCAATGCAACACATACGCACACAGCTCCCGTTCTGGAGCAGGATGCTATTTTGCAATATGTGATCCCAAAAGAGGGAGTCCTGCAACCTGAAGATTACCAGGAGTTCTTTGCCCAACAGGTAAGCGATGCTATTGTGAGGGCCTGGAAGAAACGTTCCCCAGGAAGTGTTACATGGGGTCTGGGACATGCATCCATTGCACATAACCGCAGACCGGTCTATTCAAACAGGGCTGCCGATCCGGGACCTTTTTTAAACGGGAAAGTCCAAATGTACGGTAGTCCCAATTCTCCTGATTTTATGAATATGGAAGGCATGTCGGAAGATGATGTCAATATCCTGTTCTTTTGGAATAAGAGAGGTGAAATAATTGCCATGGCCATTGACGTGCCTTGTCCTGCACAGGAGGTAGAAGGACGCCTGGCTGTTAATGCCGACTACTGGCATCCTGTGAGAGAGAAGCTGAAGCACAGGTTTGGTCCTGACCTCTGTGTGGTGGGATGGATCGGTGCATCGGGCGATCAGTCACCCCATGTTATATACCGCAGGGCAGCTGAAGATCGGATGAGGGAATTACGTGGTTTAACCCGTCTGGAAGAGATAGCCAGGCGTATTGTCCTGGCGGTGGAGGAGACCTATGAAACCGTAAAAACAGAACGTCAGACAAATGTGCAATTAATCCATAAGGTTGAATTCATTGATCTTCCTGTATTCAAAATCTCAGAAAGGGAATATCTCTTTGCTATGGCAGAACGGGATAAGTATGCGGCCATGATAGAGGAAGATCCGGATGCAGCTGAAAAGGTGAATGCACAAAGGTCATGGAATGCGCATACTGTAAGCCGCTACGAAATGCAGCAGGAAGGCCCTTATCCTGTAATGGAAACAGAAGTTCATGTATTGCGCATTGGAGACATTGTGGTATGCACCAATCCATATGAGCTTTTCACCGACTTTGGAATTCGCATGCAGGCACGCAGCAGGGCTTTGCAGACTTTTACCATACAACTTGTGGGACCCGGTGCCGGGCATTACGTGCCCACAGCGGAGGCTGTTGAGGGAGGCGGATACAGTGCCATCCCCCAGAGTTGCCCGGTAGGTCCTGAAGGAGGACAGATCCTGGTGGACAAGACCGTGAAGCTGATCGATGAATTGTTTACCGGGGAGGAGCAATAAAACTCTAAGAAATATTCAAAGAAAATGAAAAACAGCTGTAGATTTCATTCAAATTTGCTATTGTCAATAGCATTCCTGGTTACCTGTTCTTTTTCAGAATCCCGTGCGCAGGAGAGATCCGGTACAATCACCGATATTGAAGGAACCAGCTATAAGACCGTCACGATTGGCCAGCAGGAATGGATGGCAGAGAATCTAAAAACCATCAAATTCAATGACGGCAAGGAGATTCCCCTTGAGGAGGATATGACCCAATGGGTACGTACTACCTCCCCGGCCTACTCCTTTTACGACAATGATCCTTCCAACCAAACAAGCTACGGTGGCCTATACAACTGGCATACAGTGAATACAGGGAAACTCTGTCCCGAAGGGTGGCGGGTTCCCACCGACGATGACTGGACGGAATTGATATATGCCCTGGGCGATATCAATCAGTTTCCAGCGACATTTGGAGGATACCGCTATGGCTATTACTGGGGAGCCGGCATCTTTTATGAAGCGGGGGATAACGGGTACTGGTGGACATCCACCAAATGCACCGATACCCATATCTGGTCCCGTACCATTAGTAAAAAGTATCACAAGATCTATCGAAGCTATTTTGAAAAGAATAATGGTTTCAGTGTTAGATGCATCAAGTGTAAAGAGGAGCTGCAAACACTCCGGGATTTTGACGGCAATGAATACCAAACCGTACAAATCGGGAACCAGGAGTGGATGACCGAAAACCTGAAAACCACCAGATACAGTGACGGGAGTCCGATCCCTTATGTCACGGATACAACCCTGTGGAGAAATTTAGATGCTCCCGCCTATACCTGGTATAATAATGATATCTCCAACAAGGAATCTTATGGAGGTCTTTATAACTGGCATGTTATCGGTGAAGACAAGAATATTTGTCCTTCGGGATGGCATGTGGCCACGGATGAGGAGTGGAAAACGCTGGAGATCTATATGGGGATGTCCTATGAACAGGCCAACGGAACCGTCTGGCGTGGTACCACTGAAGGGGATAAACTTAAAGAAGCTGGTTCTGAAAAATGGACCCACCACAACAAAGCGGCCACCAACAAAAGTGGACTTACAGTGGTTCCCGGTGGAAGGCGTGATAGCAGCGGGAAGTTCTATGACATGAAAACCGGATCAACCATCTGGACCTCTACCGAAAGTTCACAGTCGGGCGCATGTTATCGTCATTTCTCTACCTCCACTGCGGCCATTGGCAGGAATCCCGCCGGGGATAAGAAGTTTGGTTTGGCAGTGAGATGTATTAAGAATCAGTAGATTTACGGAGTGCCCATCAATGAATAAAAATGCATTGAATTTCACACACCATGTACTATCAACCTGTGAAAAGGAATAAAACGATGAAAAAAAAAGATGACAAGATTTGGCTTATTGGGTTTCTGTTAACGCTGTTTTATGTTTCAGGAACAGGCAATTTCCTCTATGCTGCCTCCTGCAGAGGAGACGAGGCCGATACGTTGAGGAAGACCATTCCCTACACCCTTCCCTGGGATGATATGCCCATCGATCTGTCGTTTGTTTATGCGGATGAGAAACCTGCGGGAAAACACGGTTTTTTGAAAGCAGAAGGTGACAGGTTCGTGTTTGAAGACGGGACAGAGGCCAGGTTCTGGGGCACCAACTTTAACAGTGCGCAGTGCTTCCCGTCGCATGAGCACAGTGAGAAAGTGGCCAGGCGACTAGCCAAAATCGGGGTAAATATGGTTCGCTTTCACCAATTGGACGGAGAGTGGTCGACACCCAATATATTTCAGTTCTCCAGGGGAGAAAACCTGGACAATACACTGACCCTCGATCCTGAGAGCATGGACCGGCTCGATTACCTGATCCATTGCCTGAAACAGGAGGGTATCTATGTCTATATGGACCTGTTGACCTACAGGCGGTTTAAAACAGGAGACGGCGTGGAAGCGGCCGATCAGTTGAAAGATGCGGCAAAGCCCTACAGTACCTATAGCAGGAAACTTATTGAATTACAAAAGAAATTCAACCAGGATATATGGACACATGTAAATCCATACACAAAACTTGCCTATAAGGACGATCCGGTCATCGTGCTTGTTGAAGTGACCAATGAGAATGATCTGTTTTCACAAAGGGTAACGCTGGAGCCCTACAGAACGGAGTTGGAAAATATGTACACGCATTGGGCATCTGAAAATATAATCAGTGTACCGAAAGGGAAAGTGGAATTTACCCGTGCCCACAGAGAAAGATTCGTTCAAACCACAGAAGAAAAGAATATACAACGCTTCTATCTGGATATGACCAGTGCATACTATAAGGAGATGATGCAGCATATGCGGGAAATTGGGGTGAAAATACCCATAGCCGGAACCAACTGGACCACAAATACAGCACATCTGGTTGCCCAGATGGAAGGTGATTTTACCGATTCCCATGCCTATTTCTATGATTTCGGGTTGTGGTGGGATGGCAGCAAACGGTTTATGAACGATCCGATGACAGGCAGCAGGAATAATATGATCCCTGCTCTGGCTTACTACAGGGTACAGGACAAACCCTTTTTTGTCTCCGAATGGGATAATGTATGGCCCAACGAATGGAGAGCGGAAAGCTCGTTATTGCTGGCTGCTGTGGGAGCCATGCAGGGTTGGGGGGGATATACCATACATACTTACCGGTATACGCTGGATGAGGATGTGGATATGATCGCCAAACCCATTGTCGCAGATGCCCTGAACGGTGTCTATTACAGGGGGGGTAGTTTCGACGCATTCAACGACCCTGCAAAATTTGGTCTGTTTTATCATGCAGCGCTTATTCTCCGAAGAGGTGATATAAAGCCTGCCACAAAGACCATCAATGTACAACCTGTCAGTATCAATACAGAATATGGACCATCCTGGGAACTGATTGCAGAAAAACACAGGGTTGAAACTGTATTGCCCGGAGTTAAAGCCAAAGGCGATATTGTAATTAGCAATGAAGAACAATATATCGGACAGGATGAGGTGGAGGTCCTTTCAGATACCAGGGAGCTGTACAGGAACATGGAGAAACAGATTGGCTGGATCGATTCGCCAAAAACAAAAGCCGTTTATGGTTTTGTGGGTAAGGAAGGGGATATAGAGTTAAATCATATGAAAATTGATGTAAAGACCGGTTTTGCCACAGTGGCAATCAGTTCATTAACCGATGCTCCGATCAAAGAATCTGATAACATGTTACTGACAGCAGTGGGCAGGGCCGAGAACACAGATATGATATATAATGATGAGCGTACACAGGTGCTGGATGTGGGGCAAGGCCCCATTCAGGTAGAGATCATAGAAGCCACCATAGAGATTAAGACAGACCAGAAGGATCTGCGTGTGATGTCGATCAATCCCCAGGGAATGATAACCGGTTACATGCCATCGGAATATAAAGACGGGGTATTTAGGTTTGAAATCGGGGAAGAGTTCCAATCTATGTACTATCTGATACAAAGTTTTTAAAATGAGCAATATACTTTTATGAAACGAGCAGAGAAAAAAACCAGGCTCATTCTATGCGTTACAGCACTGGCTGTAATCATGAATCTGCACGCCGGGGAATTACTTATCGGTACTGCAGAGACCGATATCACCCCCGAATTACCTGTAGCCCTCAGGGGACAGTTTCACCTGAGACTGGCAGATACTGTTGAATCACCATTGACGGCCAATGTTATCGCCCTGGAGTCGCGAACTTCAGATCTTTTACAGGATATGGCCATTATGGTCTCCTGCGATCTGGTTGCCATACCAACGGTTTATGTAAAGGGTGTTCGCGCTGAAGTACAAAACCAATTGCCGGATATAGATGTAAATAAGATCTTTATCAATGCTACACACACCCATACGGCACCGGTGCTGGTGAATGATCCGAAATTGCAGTACCCCATTCCTAAAGAGGGGGTTTTACAACCCGATACGTACCAGAAGTTTTTTGTGCAACAAGTGAGCGATGCTATTTTGCGGGCGTGGGAAAAGCGTACTCCCGGCAGTGTGACCTGGGGCCTGGGGCATGCCTCGGTTGCCCAGAACCGCCGGTTGGTATTTTCGACAAGGGCTACTGATCCCGGTTTCGCATTAAACGGAAAAGCACAAATGTATGGTACTCCTAAAACTCCTGATTTCAGGAATATTGAAGGCATGGCGGAAGACGATGTCAATACCCTTTTCTTCTGGGACAGGCAAGAGAGGATCATTGCCATGGCCATTGCAGTACCCTGTCCGGCCCAGGAGGTGGAGAGCCGAAGAGCCATCAATGCCGACTACTGGCATCCCGTGAGGGATATGCTGAAGCACAAGTATGGAGAAGGATTGTGTGTTGTCGGCTGGATAGGTGCGGCGGGCGACCAGTCACCGCATCTGATGTACCGTCGGGCAGCTGAAGAGCGGATGAGGGAATTGCGCAACCTGACCCGGTTGGAAGAGATTGCCAGGCGCATTGTACTGGCTGTTGAAGAAACGTATGAAACCGTAAAAAACGAACGGCAAACTGATGTCCAACTCATCCATAAGGTTGAAATCCTGGAACTGCCGGAATACAAAATATCGGAAAGGGAATCCCGGTTTGCCAAAGCAGAAAGTGAGAAATATGCAGCCATGATTGAGGCTGATCCGGGCGAAGCGAAAAATGTGGCAAGACGGAGGGCGTGGAATGCAGATGTGGTAAGACGCTATGAAGTCCAACAGAAAGGCCCGCTACCTTTGATAGAAACAGAAGTCCATATATTGCGCATAGGCGACATCGTGGTATGCACCAACCCATATGAACTTTTTACCGACTATGGAATACGCATGCAGGCACGCAGTAAAGCCTTACAGACCTTTATCATTCAGCTTACCGGCGCTGGGTATTACCTGCCAACATCTGAGGCAGTGGAAGGAGGGGGCTACAGCGCAATCCCGGCAAGTTGCCCGGTAGGTCCTGAAGGCGGACAGATATTGGTAGAGAAGACCGTTAAGCTCATCGATGAACTATTTGTCGGGGAGGAATAATAAACTTTAAAGAAATATTCAATGAAGATGAAAAACATCTGTAGACTTCATTCGAAGAAGAAAATTGAGCTTTTACTTTTTTTTGTAATGGCAATCTCAACTCAAAGCGTTGGTGGACAAATAGTGCCCTATAAAGATGCCGGTCTCCCCGTTGAGGAGAGGGTAAATGATCTCATTCAGCGAATGACTGTTGAGGAGAAGGTTAACCAGATGCTGAAGCTTGTACTCACTGATCTGAAAAAGGATAAGGATGGAAACATCACCCAGTCATCGTTAGATAGTCTGTTTCAGGGAGAGAGTATTGGCTGCCTCGATCCACCCCGCACTGATGTGGACGATATTGCTAAGTATTCGGAAGCGGCAGACCGGTACCTGCGGGAGAATACAAGATTAGGCATACCTGCCATTCAGGTGGAGCTGGGTGGCATACATGGACAACTGGCTCTGGGAGCCACTAACTTTCCCCAGGTTATTGGACAAGGCAGTACCTGGAATCCGGAATTGATCAGAAAGATGGCAGAAGTTATGGCCTATGAGGCAAGCCTGACCGGGTGTGACCAGTTCTTTGCCCCCCTGTTTGACATTGCCAGGGACCCCAGGTATGGAAGGGTTGAGGAGTGTTTTGGAGAGGACCCTTACCTGGTGGCTGAAATGGGAAAAGCGTTTGTGATCGGCATGCAGGGAGATCCGGAAGTCACCAGGGATCATCTTCCCGAGCACCATCTGATCAGCACAGCCAAGCATTATGTAGGCTATTGTACGCCGGTTGCTGGTGTAAACATAGCACCGGTTGAGGTGGGACCCAGAGATTTCAGGGATCTGCATTTGTATCCTTTCGAGAAAGCGGTTAAGGAAGCCAACGTCTATTCCATCATGCCTGCTTATAACGAAGTAAACGGAATCCCGGTACATGCCAGTCCGTACCTTCTGCGGGATGTTCTAAGAGAGGAGTTTGGTTTCCAGGGATATGTATTTGCCGACTATGGCGCAGTGAGCATGATCGAGAAGAGTCATTTCACTACAGAAACCAGAGCTGAAACAGCCCTGGCTGCTTTGAAAGCAGGTGTGGATCAGGAGGGTTCCAATTACGCCTATTCAGCATTGATCGATCTGGCCAAACAGGATGAAACGATTATGGCAATGGTTGATGAGGCTGCAGGCAATATACTATCTGTAAAATTCAGGGCAGGCCTGTTTGATAATCCGTATAAGGCACCCAGAAAGGTATCAAAACTTGTTCATGGCAAAGCTTCTGTGCAGCTGGCCCGGGAGATAGCCGAAGAATCGATCGTACTGCTTAAGAACCAGGAAAACCTTTTACCGCTTGATATCTCCACGCTGGAATCCATTGCTGTAATCGGACCCAATGCCAACCAGGTGCAATATGGCGATTATAGCGCAACCAAAGACAATTCATCCGGAGTTACTATACTGGATGGCATCAGAAACTTAACCAAAGGAAAGGTCACCATCAATTACGCAAAAGGCTGCGGGATCACAAGCCTGGACCCCAGTGGAATTAAGGAGGCTGTGGATGCTGCTGAAAAGAGTGATGTAGTGGTTTTGGTAATAGGAGGTACAAGCATGTCTCTCAGTGGTGTAGGTTGGGGCGAACTGGTGGATGAGGGTGCGTATCCCACCTGCGGAGAGGGCTATGACAGATCGGAATTGGATCCTCCTGGAATACAACCGGAACTCATCCGCGCCATACACAAAACGGGAAAACCGGTGGTGCTTATTATGGTTCATGGTCGTGCATACAGCATTCCTTGGGAGAAAGAACAGATACCTGCCATTCTTGAGGCCTGGTATCCGGGAGAGGAGGGGGGCAATGCCGTGGCCCGTATCCTGTTCGGTGAGGTGGTTCCTTCGGGAAAGCTTACGGTCTCAGTGCCAAGGAGTGTGGGGCATGTTCCTGTTTTTTACAACTACAAACCCATAGGGAGAGGATATTACCATAAACCCGGCACCCCGGAATCACCGGGACGGGATTATCTCACTTCATCTACCGATCCTCTGTTTCCCTTTGGGTTTGGTTTAAGTTATACTCAATTTGAATATTCCGGTCTGAGAATTGATCAAAAAGAGTTGCAAGCAACCGATACCTTAAAGGTATCTGTGCAGATCCGGAATAGCGGCGATGTAACCGGTAAAGAAGTGGTGCAGCTCTATATTAATGACAAGATCAGCTCTGTCACAACCCCGGTTGCCGTGTTAAAGGGATTCAGCAAAACGGAAGTAGCTCCATCCGAAACAACCACGGTAACCTTTTCAATTCCTTGCCATGAACTGGGTCTCTGGGATTACGATATGAATTATATAGTTGAACCAGGAGAATTTGAGATTATGATCGGTGCCTCTGCCACAGATATACGATTAAAGGATAGTATTTTTATCATTGAAACCTGATGTTTTAAACCTACTTGCATTGGTCGGCTAAATTGAATCATTCAAGATTTTTTTTTTTAACTTGCCTTGATCTTTTAGTAATACTCAAATCATCTATAAAATGAAAAACACTCAATTAGCACTCTTATGCCTTGCAATATGTTTTGGGAACTTAGCCTGCTCACAATCAGATCCGTTATTTGGAGAAGGATATAGCGAAGCTACCATCGAAGAGGGAAGCTGGGAGGTTCAGGATAATGTTTTAATCGCCCTTGAAGATAAGGTAATCTGGGCACCGGGTGAGCATGAAAACTTTGTGCTTGAACTTGAGTTCAAGAATGAGATCGGCACAAATAGTGGAATCATCGTCTATTGTACAGATAATGAAGAGTGGATCCCCAATTCAGTGGAAATTCAAATTGCTGATGATTACTCTGAGAAGTGGGGGGACGCAAGAAAAGATTATCAATGTGGGGCGATTTTTGGCCACCTTCCTGCCAATGAACAAAAAGTGGTAAATGAACCCGGAGAATGGAATACTTTTCAGATAACCTGCCAAGGCCAGCAAATTGATGTGGTGCTCAATGGTGAAGAAGTGACCAGTATGAATATGGCTGAATGGACTTCAGGCACAACAAATCCGGATGGCAGTGAAATACCCAGTTGGCTTCCAACACCATTTGCAGAATTACCTACAAAAGGAAGTATTGGAATTCAGGGGAAACATGGTGATTCATCGATCAGTTTCAGAAATATCCGGATCAGAGATTTATAAAAACCGATCTAATGAATCGCAGAGAAATTCTCAGGCAGTTATCGGTCATTCCCCTGGTGGGTACCACCATGACACCTGACCTTTTTGCCAGCAGGATTTCACCTCATGCAGAGGAAACCAAGGAGAACATTTACCACTCAATAGGCGTGGAGACCATTATCAATTGCAGGGGTACTTTCACCATATTGGGTGGGTCGGTAGAGCGACCGGAGGTGATTGAAGCCATGGAAGCGGCATCCGGTTATTTTGCTCAATATGATGAACTTGCTTATGGACTTGGAGAGAGGCTTGCGGAGTTGACCAAAACTGAATGGGGTGTCATCACGGCAGGTTGTGCTGCAGCTATGAAGCACTTCACCGCAGCATGTGTGACGGGAGGAAACCCTGAAAGGTTAATCCGCATACCCGATCTTACCGGTATGGAAAAAACCGAGGTGATCATGCCGCGATATTCCAGGAATGTGTATGATCATGCTGTCCGAAACATCGGTGTTAAAGTGATCACTGTTGAGACGGCAGAAGAGATGCGCAAAGCCATTAACAGGCACACAGCCATGATCTATGTGCTGGCAGGCAAACATTCACAACCGGGCGAGCCATTTTCACTGGAGGTGATTGCAGAAATGGCTAAACCTCATAACATACCGGTTTTGGTGGATGCTGCAGCGGAAGATCTTACCATTCCCCCGGTACATCTGGCACAGGGCGCAACTGTTGTAGCCTATAGTGGTGGCAAAGCCATTTGCGGACCACAGTGTGCCGGTTTGTTGCTTGGTAAAAAAGATATCCTGATATCGGCCTGGCAGGCGAGCTCGCCACATCACGGCCCCGGGCGCGATAACAAAATTGGTAAGGAGGAGATGATGGGTATGCTGGCGGCTGTTCACGCCTGGACCACCCGGGATCATAAGGCAGAGTGGAAGGAATGGATGTCATGGCTGGACCTGATTGGGGAACGAATGCTTACCATAAGCGGTATTAAAACCGAAGTCACGCAACCCGAGGGATTATCCAATCACGCACCGGTTTTGCATATCCGGTGGGATCCAAACCAGCTTCATATCACAGGAGAGGATGTGGCTGAAGAGGTAGCCCGGAATAAAACAAGGATAGCTGTCGGAAGTCACACCACAGAGCAATGGACATCCGTCAATATCACGCCAAACCAGATGCAGCCGGGGAATGCAGTAGTGGTGGCAGAACGCCTTCATGGCATTTTATCACAAAGACGGGCACCCCTGGATGACCAGTTGAAAGCTGCAAAAGTGGATTTGAACGGGCACTGGGATATGGAGATCTCATTTCCAAGCAGCATAAGCTTACATAAACTATTCATCGAACAGGATGGCAACTGGATCCGGGGAAAGCACCAGACTGACTTTGAACTATTGGATCTGATCGGGTTGGTAGAGGGTGATGAGGTAAAGATGAAAAGCGATTACCACATACCGGGTAACGCACTGGTCTACCTCTTTTCGGGCAGGATGGAAGATGAAAAACTTACCGGATCCATCTATCTGGGTGAGTACCTCACCGCCACATTTACAGGAATCCGAACTCATTATACAAATAAACGACACAAAATCACCATTCCAGGGGGACCACCCCTGGCCACTTAATACGCTATGAAAAATAATATTTTCCGTATATTCTTTCTATTGACTGCAGGATTCCTGGGAGTTATTCTAACAGGTTGCCAATCCAAAGGCTCAGGGGAGAGAAATCTAAGCATATCCTTTGTGATGAACGAGCGGGAGGAGTATCCCCGGTCAGATCAGCTGGTTATATGGCTTGAGAAGCCCGATGGCACCTTTGTGAAAACGCTGTTTGTAAGTGAATACCTTTCATATGGGGGGTATAATGATCCTGAGATCTGTCCCGACTGGTCTTCCAATACTAATTGGGAGGCGGTGTCTGAAGCGGAATTTGATGCAGTGACCGGTGCCACGCCCAAGGTAGGGATTGTCCGGATGGAAGTTGTGCTTCCAAAAGAAGAGGTTCCCAGGGGGGAATACATCCTGTTTGCGGAGGTTCATCTGACAGCCGATTACAACGAATTACATATGGGGAAGATACGTGTTAAGCGAAGGGATGCCACTTCACAGCTGGAGGTATCTTACAGGCCGGAGAGATATCATGCGGCAACGTATGATATCCTGTCCGAATTCAGTGTCAACGTTCAATGATCGTGAAATATCACCACTTAAACGGATATTATTTGATAACATAAAATCCCTTAGAGATGAAAAAGAAGAAATCTGAGTATTCACGCCGTAAATTCCTGTCGACCACAGCACTGGGAGCAGCAGCGGTTTCGGCTCCTGCCATGCTGGGTGGATGTTCTTCCCGGTCAGGCAGTGCTCAAAAGCCAGAAGAAGGAGAAGAGCAGGAGCAGGAAAACAGGCAAGAGCTGGAGGGGACAATGCCAACAAGGATCCTGGGAAAGACGGGGCTTGCCGTTTCAATCCTTACGTTTGGCGGGGGATCACAATTCCTGAAGAACAAAAATGGAGAGTGGGAGAAGCATCTTGAAGAAGCTGTTAAGAGTGGCATTAACCTGTTTGATACCTCCCCCGATTATACGGTGGTGTCACGTGGCGAAGAGAAGGCTTTCTCCAGCGAAGAGCGTTTTGGTCAGATACTGCCTGCTTACAGGGATCAGGTGATGATCTCTACCAAGATCAATGAACGGGAAGCGTCTCCTGCACGGAAATCGGTAGAAGAGAGTCTGAAGCGGCTAAAGACCGACCATGTAGATATCATAATGTTGCACGCGGTGAATGAGAAAGACACGGTTGCAGGAATTGAAAATGGTGTGTACCGTGAGATGGTGAAGATGAAGGAGGAAGGTATCGCAGGTCATATCGGGTTTTCGAGCATGGACAGTGCCGAACGTTCAAAAGACTTGCTGGAAAATCTGGACTTTGATATGGCCATGCTGGCAATGAATCCCTCAAGGTGGGGGGATTATCCCGGAGTGGCATTTCCTGCTGCTATAGAGAAAAATGTGGGGATCATCGCCATGAAGGTGGTACGTGACATTGTGGGTGTGGCAGCCAGTGCAGAAGAGCTGCTTGGATATGCCTGGGACCGGGAAGGGGTTGCTTCATCTGTGGTAGGCAATGTGGGGATCGATATTCTAAAGCAGAATATCGGGCTGGCATATGCCCGCGGAAAGAAGTCCCTGGCCTCTGTGGATAAGGATGAACTGGAATCCCGGCTGGCTCCCTATGCAGGCCCCCATGCATTATGTTGGGCCAGGCCCGGTTACAGGGATGGCGGGATTATTGTCTAATCCCTGCACAGGGCTGTTCATTCGCCTACAAATTATACTGGTATGCGTGATCTTCTCATCATGCAGCTACCGCTTCTATTCCACCGGATGTGAAACACCAGTTCCCGGGAACCTGGTCAAATACTCAAGCCTCGACTCTTCTCTTGCCGAGACCAGCGGTTTGCTGTACATGGAAGGAGATATCTGGACATTCAATGACAGTGGAGGAGAAGCTGCACTCTACTGTTTCGATCAGGGAAATGGCAGTGTGATCAGGAAAACCATCATCAGCAATGCCACCAATACTGATTGGGAGGATATTGCCATGGATGATCATTACATTTATGTGGCTGATGTGGGCAACAACTTTGCCACCCGGGATACGTTGGCCATTTACAGAATTCAGAAGTCCAGCGTCTTATCTGGTAATCCAACCGTTGACCACAATGGCATTATCTCTCTCTCTTTTGATGAGCAGGTTGTCCGGAACAGGAGGGGATTCTCTTCCCATGATTGTGAAGCTCTGTTTGCCCATGGGGATTCCCTCTACCTCTTTTCCAAAAACTGGGTTGATGAATCCACTTCGGTCTATGTGATTCCTAGTATCCCCGGACATTATCATGTAACGCGCAGGTACCGGTATGAGGCGCGTATACTTGTCACCGGAGCTGATCTGTTCCCGGATAAAAACCAGGTGGCAATTGTTGGATACAGGAATTATTTGCCCATTGTGATCATATATGGTTATGCGAATGATCCTGGGAATATTGAGTGTGGAGGTTTGGCAAGGATTTATCCATTAAGGGGGGGGCGCCAGGTGGAGGGAATCTGTTTTGATCCTGAGGGCGGGATCTTCATCTCTTCTGAAGCGAGTCTTCAGAACCAAACCTTATTTAAATTGGGCAGATCGCTTCGTTAATGATAGATCATTACCTTTGCAGCGATGATATAAAGCTTGAATGAATGGGTGACGAACGGCATATTTTTGAAGGTGGAAGGAAACTGCCCCTGGTTGAGGAGTTTTATACCATCCAGGGAGAGGGATACCACACCGGGAAAGCAGCCTATTTTATCAGGATTGGAGGATGCGATGTGGGATGCAGCTGGTGTGATACAAAATTCTCATGGAATCCCACGCTGCATCCGGTGGTGCCAGCTGAACAGATTATCAACCATGTGATAGCTTATCCTGCAGCTGCAGTGGTGGTAACCGGCGGAGAACCGCTTATGGTCAATCTGGATTACATGACGGGAATGTTGAGGCAGAAGGGGATTGAGACTTTTCTGGAGACAAGCGGAGCTTATCCACTAAGCGGTCAGTGGGATTGGATTTGTCTATCCCCAAAAAAGAATGCACCACCCGTGGAAGAACACTTTAAACACGCCCATGAACTGAAAGTGATTATTGCAACAAAAGAGGATCTTGACTGGGCTGTTGAAAATGGGAACAGGGTGAATAAAGCCTGCAAATTATATCTTCAGCCAGAATGGAGTCAACGTGAGACCATCCTCCCTGACATCATTGAGTATGTAAAACAGCATCCAAACTGGATGATCTCATTACAGTCGCATAAATACATGAGGATCCCTTAAAATATATGGAATGAAGCAGGGTTGGCTGATCATATTCCTTCTGGTGATTTCCGGGTATACAATGGCCCAGAACTACAGCTCCAATTCAAAAAAAGCGGTAAAAAGGTTTGAAGAGGCCCGTGCCTGTTTTCAGGTCAGGGATGATATTTGCACAGAAGAGAGGCTGCTGAAGGCCATTAAGACGGACCCCGGGTTTATTGAGGCATACCAGTTACTGGCCCAACTCTGTTTTGACCAGGGCCGTGTAGAGGAAGCCATTGCTTATTTTTCCAAATCGCTTGAGATTGATCCTGAGGGTAATCCTGATGGATACCGTTTGCTGGCTGGTCTGACCATGGCGACAGGTGACTATGGCAGGACCCTGGAACATATTGAAACGTTTCTCTCATTTCCTCCTGAGCTTGTGAGGATGCGTGAAGAGGGTGAGGCAATCAGGAGGAATTGCCTTTTTGCATTGAAATCCCTGGAAAATCCGGTACCGTTTCATCCTGAGAACCTGGGTGATGCAGTGAATTCAGACTATAGTGAGTACTGGCCTTCGCTGTCGGTGGATGAGCAGATGCTAATGTTCACAGTGATGATGCCTGTAGCCCAACAGGGAGAAGGAAATATGGGGAACATACAGGAGGATTTCTATTATTCCATGCGGAATGGAAACCAGTGGGAGGGACGTATGAATGCCGGGGCTCCCCTGAATACTTCAGATAATGAAGGTGCCCATACCATGAGTGCCGATGGCAGAACCCTGTATTTTACTGCATGTAACCGCCGTGATGGTAAGGGAATGTGTGATATTTATCAATCCATGTGGGAAAATGGAAAATGGAGCCGTCCAAGAAACATTGGCTCACCGGTAAATACCAGGTATAGTGAGAAACATCCCACTGTCTCAGCCGATGGAAGGAGACTCTATTATACATCCAACCAGCCGGGAGGATTTGGATCCTATGATATATGGGTGTCGAAGAAAACCGAAGATGGCTGGAGCACTCCGGTTAACCTGGGAGATTCGGTCAACACTTTTGGCCTGGAGCAATCGCCCTTCATGCATCCCGATCAGCAGAGTTTATATTTTTCCTCCACGGGTTGGCCGGGAATGGGACAGGGAGACCTTTTCTTGTCAAGAATGAAATCCGGATTCAGATGGTCAGAACCAGAGAACCTGGGTTATCCCATTAACACCCATAACGATGAAATTGGTCTGTCGGTCAATGCCACGGGCGACCGGGCCTATTTTGCTTCTGACCGGCAATCGGGAAAAGATACCGACCTTTACACTTTTGAACTGCCTGCAGAAGTCAGGCCTGTACTTGTCTCCTACATGAAAGGGAGGGTGTACGATTCGCGTAACATGAAGGGACTCAAAGCGGTCATGCAACTCATAGATATTGAAACCGGAGAGACTGTGATGGAGTTGGAATCTCATCAAGGAGATGGCGGGTACCTGATCTCGCTGCCTACTGACAGGAATTATGCCCTGAATGTATCGGCAGATGGATATCTTTTCTATTCGGATCATTTTACTTTTTCAGGACTCCATGACAAGATGGATCCATTTCGCCGGGATATTCCTCTAGACCAGATTATTGTAGGGAGCAGCGTTGTTTTGAACAATCTGTTTTTTAATTCAGATTCCTACCAATTGCTACCTGAATCCAAAGTGGAGTTAAACAAGGTTTACGATTTTCTGCGGCAAAATCCAACCATTGAAGTGGAAATCAGCGGACATACCGATAATACCGGATCTACAGCGTATAACCAGAAACTGTCTGATCGACGGGCCAGGGCCGTGGTAGAATTCCTGGTAGGGAAAGGGATTGCTCCTGAAAAATTGAAACATGCGGGTTATGGAGACCGGGTACCTGTGGCGGATAACAGGACAGAGGAGGGAAAAGCGTTGAACAGGCGAACAGAACTCAAGATCACCCAGATAGATAACAATTGATTCTCCTCGCGGTAAGCCGCGAGGAATCATCGATTAATTATATATTTATATTGTGCTCGCTTACCCCGCCGCAAGCAGCGGGGTTAGCGCTCGCGTAATTCAAGTGAATGATGAAACTCCTGCTAAGAGAAATACCTGAATATCTGAAGGATAAATCAACAATCATCACCCAGGTGATGTTTGTCTCCATCTTTGCACTGGTATTCATCAACATCTATTCGCCCTTCAATGCTTCCTCCTGGTTCGAGGTGGGGAGGATCGAGTTCTTTTTCTACTCCAGCGCACTCATTCTTTCCGGAATGCTGATTATCGTATTCAGTAAACTAATCTTTGTCCTGCTGGCTGGAAGGGTGAAGTTTACCTACCTGTTATTTGGGATATGGAACCTGATGGAAATCGTATTGCTGGCAGCTGCTTACCTGGTGGTGGACCTCATTCTGCTTAAATCAGAAGCTGCGCTGGTGGAGCGTTTCACAGGGCTTCTGTTCATCACATTACTGGTATTGGCATTGCCTTATTCATTATCCTGGCTGTGGCTCTCCCTGAAGGATAAACGAACAAAATTGGAGAGCCTCACAGCAAACACTTCCCTAGAGTTCAAAGAGAAGAAGATGATCAGTTTCAGGGATGAAGCTGAAAAGCTTCGATTCTCCATCAAATCCAGGGATATCCTTTATGTTGAATCGACCGACAATTATGTGACGGTATATACCATAGAGAAAGGCAAGACCAAGAAGATCATGCTCAGGAATACCATGAAACGACTGGAGAAGGAGCTGGAAGGAACCCTTATTCAACGATGTCATCGCTCCTATATGGTCAATTTTGAAAACATTAAACTGGTGAAGCTGATCAGCACCAACCTATATATTTATATGGATTTTCCGGAAGAGATCCGGATCCCGGTTTCCCGGACCTATGCAGAGCATGTACACGAGTTTCTTAACCGGGTATCACTCTAACCCGGTAATTTTTACAACAGTTTTTTCAAAATGTGGCAGCATTATTTATAATTTCAGGGTTTTTACCTGGAAAATACCCGTACAATGATGAAGAATTACACACGAAACCTGACGCTGGTGATCATCGGCATCGCAAGTGCCGGCATAAGCCTGTATGGTCAGAAGCAGGAAAAAGAGGAGGTTCCACAGGGCTACCAATTTACCGTTGAGAAGAGCATACCAGCCACTCCCGTAAAAAACCAGCACCGTACAAGTACATGCTGGAGTTTTGCAACCACCAGTTTTATTGAATCAGAACTGTTAAGAATCGGGAAAGGTGAATATGACCTCTCTGAGATCTACTTTGTACGCAAAGCATTTGAGCTTAAGGCAGAGAAATATGTACGTCTACATGGTAAGATCAATTTTGAAAGCGGCGGCCTTGCCATGGATGTAATGCATATCTGGAATGAATATGGGATGGTTCCGAATGTGGCCTATGATGGATTGACCATTGGGGATTCCCTGCATGTCCACGGAGAAATAGATGCTGTGCTCAAAGGGTATGTGGACCAGGTTATTACAAATCGTAATCACAAACTGACTCCCGTATGGATGGATGGATTCAAAGGCATTCTGGATGCTTATTTGGGAGCTGATCCGGTTGAATTCGAATATGAGGGAAAAACCTACACGCCACAATCATTTAGCGGCAGCCTGGGACTTGATCCTTCTGATTATGTGGCCATTGGCTCTTATACCCATCATCCGTTCTATGAGCAGTTTATCATTGAGATTCCGGATAACTGGCTCTGGGGGACCATTGAAAATGTTCCATTGAATGAGTTGATGGCACTGCTTGATCACGCACTGGAAAACGGTTATTCAGTTTGCTGGGATGCCGATGTGGGTGAAAAAGGGTATGATTGGAAAAGGGGAATTGCCCTGTTGCCTTCCATGGAGATTACCCAGGAGAACCGACAGGAAGCTTTTGACAACTACCAGACTACTGACGATCACCTGATGCATATTACAGGTACGGCAACAGACCAACAGGGGAATAAATTCTATCTGGTGAAGAATTCGTGGGGAACAGAGAATCACATTTATAAAGGATACCATTATATTTCGGAGGCATACATGCAGTCCAAAACCATCTTTTTGATGCTTCACAAGGATGCACTTCCCGCCTCAATAGCTTCAAAACTGGGATTGTAGCTGTTGATAATTTGTTTTCTCGGGACAATGTATCCGCATAACTTTGTTTGCGAAATTACGTACCCATAGAGGAAAGCATTTCGTGAAGCAATGAGAAATAACCTGCTACAGATAACTGTTCTGTCTCTCTTTTTTTTAGTTTTTAGCGGTTCCCATGCGGGCTTTCACCACCGGTTCCCTGATTTTGTACCTGCCTTCCCGGAATTACCACCCTTTCTCCAGGCAGATGCGGACTGGGTCGATTCTATCATGAATGAACTATCACTGGATGAGCGGATTGCACAGATGATCATGGTGTATGCTTATTCCAATCAGGGAGCTGAACATGAGAAATCCGTGATCAGGCAGATTTCCCGCTATGAGGTGGGAGGCATTCTCTTTTTCCAGGGCTCACCGGTGGAGCAGGCAAGGCTCACCAACCGTTTTCAGGAGTCATCGAAAGTACCTCTATTAATTGCCATTGACGGGGAGAACGGATTGGGAATGAGACTGGATAAGACACTCACCTATCCTCCCACAATGATTTTGGGAGCTATTTCCGACAACAGTCTGATATACAGATTAGGAAATGATATGGCTGATCAGTTCAGAAGGCTGGGGGTGCATATGAATTTTGCTCCTGTGGCTGATATTAATAACAATCCTTCCAATCCTGTGATCGGCACGCGCTCTTTTGGGGAGGAGCGCAGAAATGTATCGGATAAAGTGATTGCGCTGATGAAGGGAATGCAGGACCATGGATTGTTGGTGGCAGCCAAGCATTTTCCCGGTCATGGCGATACTGGTACAGACTCTCACAAGGCATTGCCGGTGATCCCACACAGCTTGAGCAGGCTTGATTCCATAGAACTCTATCCTTTTCGTGAAGCGATCCGGAGGGGATTGACAGGAATCATGGTGGCCCACCTGCAGGTGCCAGCACTTGATCCGAGGGAGAACCGGGCAACCACCCTCTCAAGTCCCACCATAACCGGTTTGCTCAAGGAACAGATGGAATTCAGGGGTTTGATCATTACCGATGCGTTGAATATGAAGGGTCTGAGCAACTACTTTGAGCCAGGTGTGCGGGAAGTGGAAGCAGTAAAGGCAGGGAATGATATCCTTTTAATGCCTTCCGATGTGGGTAAAACCATTGCTGCGGTGAAACGAGCCGTGCGAAAAGGAGAGATTTCCGAAGAGGAGGTGAATAAAAGTTGTCGCAAAATCCTTCAGGCCAAATACTGGGCAGGGTTACACAATCTGGAACCGGTGAAAACAGATTCTTTGATTGAAAATCTTAACGAACAAAGCTATTCCAAATTATACCATGAACTGGTGGAACACGCTTTGACCCTGGTCAGGAACAGGGATGGGATTCTACCTCTTTCCGATCTGCCCGGGATCACACTGGCTACGGTGACCATCGCCGGGAACGGAGATCAGGATATTGCGGCCACCACAGACCTCTATCTGGAAGGCACGCACTATTCCCTCTCTTCCTCAGCCGATTATTCCACACGTTCCGAGTTACTGGTGAAACTGAAAGAATACAATACAGTTATTGTCAATGTGCTGAATACCAGTTCCCGTGCTTCCAGAGGGTATGGGATCAGTGAGGGGACAGCCCGCTTTATTGAACAGCTGGATACTACAGGCAACCTGATACTGAATGTGGCAGGATATCCATATGCCCTCTCCCGGTTTTCTTCACTTGATCACCTTGATGCCATCATCCTCTCCTTTGATGATGATCCCCTCTATCAGGATCTTACTGCCCAGGGGATCTTTGGAGGGTTATCTTTTTCGGGTCGTATTCCAGTTTCTACCGGTAGTTTTGCTTCATCCGGAGAGGGGATCTCTACCGGACCGGCTACCCGTCTTGGGTATGCATCTCCTCTGGATGTGGGGCTGAACGAGGATACACTTAAGAAAATGGAGGCAGTCATCAAAGAGGCCATACGGGAGAAAGCCATGCCGGGATGCCAGGTACTCGTGGCCCGTAAAGGCAAAGTTGTCTGGCATGAATCGTTCGGATACCATACCTATCAAAAGCGGAAACCGGTAAAACTCACCGATATTTATGACCTCGCTTCCATCACCAAGATTACATCCACTTTGGCAGCCCTTATGCGACTGCGGGATCAGGGAAAATTTCATGAAGATTCATTGATGGGAGCTTATGATCCCATCCCCGATACCTGCAACAAAGCAGACCTGTTAATTAGTGATGTGCTTACTCACCAGTCGGGAATGGAGGCATGGATCCCATTCTACTACAATACACTGGAGCCCCTGGACACTTCCCAGAGACTGATCAGCTACAACTGGTCGCGTACCTATCCGTTGAAAATCGACCATCGATTATATGCCAACCGGAATGTGAAGTATGTGGATGGTATTTATCAGAAAACATACTCCCCCGAAACGCCCGTCGAAGTGGCCGATGATCTCTTTATGAGTGAGGATTTAATCGACTCCATTTATCACTGGATCTATAGTTCTGAATTGATTTCAAGGGAATACCGGTACAGCGGTCTTGGTTTCTATATGTTCCATCAGATGATTGAAGCAGCTACTGATACCATGTTATACCCTTATGTGTGGCACAATTTCTATGCTCCCCTGGGAGCGCATACACTGGGCTACAAACCCCTGAATCGTTTTCCCAGAGAGAGGATTGTACCTACGGAAAATGATCTGTTTTTCAGGCGACAACTGCTCCATGGTCATGTTCATGACATGGGTGCTGCCATGTTGGGAGGTGTCTCGGGCAATGCAGGACTTTTTTCCTGTGCCAACGACCTGGCAAAGATGATGCAAATGTTCCTGAATGGAGGGTGGTATGGTGAACAGAGGTACATTGATTCTACAACCATGGCCATTTACACCTCATGCTTCAACTGTGATGAGGAGAACCGGCGTGGATTGGGATTCGACCGTCCTGTTACAGAAGAGCCGGATGCCGGGCCTGCCTGTGATGATGCTTCACCCCTGAGTTTTGGACATTCAGGATTTACCGGGAACCTGACATGGGTGGATCCTGAATATGACCTCGTTTACGTATTCCTCTCCAACCGGATACATCCCAACCAGGGGAATCACAAGTTGATCGATATGAATGTGAGGACAGCAGTTCAGCAGGTGATTTATGATGCCATCGAGGAATTATAAATAAATTTCATTATAAAATATGAGACCAACACACATTGAGCATATTGGAATTGCAGTGACCAATCTTGAGAAATCCATTGAATATTATGAGAAGGTACTTGGCCTGGAATGTTACGCCATTGAGGAGGTACCTGATCAGAAAGTGAGGACCGCTTTCTTCAAAGTGGGTGATACAAAGATCGAGTTATTGGAAAGCACCGATCCGGAAGGACCCATTGGGAAGTTTCTAGAGAAGAGAGGAGCTGGCATCCACCATCTGGCCTTTGCCATGGAGAGTGTCTCCAAATCGCTGAAACATGCATCGGATCAGGGTGTCAGGCTTATTGATGAAATTCCCCGAAAGGGGGCGGAAGGATTGCAGATCGGATTCCTGCATCCCAAATCCACTTTTGGTGTACTAACCGAATTCTGCGGAGATGAATAGT
>JBDLIX010000085.1:0-22220 GCA_039714655.1 Bacteroidota bacterium | reverse complement strand
CCTGAAAAATGGTGCCGGAGCCTCTGAATCGCCGAAACTTCTGATGGGTACCGGATCGGTTTCGATATTCTCCACCAGAACAATATGGTACGATTGGCCAGTTCGTATACCAGTTCCCCGCTTTCGTTCCAGTTGATACAGGCCATAACACCATTGATGGCCTGGAGCGGGGATAATCCGTCATGGGCGATAAATCCTGAAAGTTCCATGAACTGTTGCCGGTATTTGAAATTCCGTCTTAATTCATCCATACCCGGCCGGACCTCACGGCCGGATCCCGGATTAGCTGAACCTGTGGCCACCGGATAAGATATGGAGATGTGCTGCTTCTTTTTTCCCAGTGTATCAAGGCCCACAACCATCCCTGCCCTTAGGATCTTCATCTGCATGGTTTCATCCGCAGTCACAAAGCACAGGTAGATATTCACACTGTCGTTGGCAATGGCATAGGAAATTCGTGTGGAATTGTCGTAAAATTTTAAAGGGAGGCTCCAGTCCGGACTTAGTCCGTCGATCAGGATCCCTCCTGATGTCCATTGCGATTCGGGAAATTTGCCTCTTTTTTGCGCATCCGAATCCGCAATCAGAGCGCATGCCATGCTCAGAATTATCAGCTTTTTCATCATTTCAGCTTTTCAACCAAAATTGAAAGGAAATAGAGTAATTCGGAAATTAAATCGATGAACCCTGGAAATGTATCGGAGTTTGTCAGATCAACCCTTTATACCGGTCGATAAACTCTTTCTCATATCTTGTTCCCAATGGTATGGTGACCGATCCCACAGAAATGGTCCGACCCCTCAGAGACTCAATCCTTTTCATTGGAACGATGTACGAGCGATGCACCCTGATAAAGTCCTCCTTCGGGAGCTTTTCGATCATTTTTTTCATGCTCATCAGGGTCAGTACCGACTCCTTCTCTTCCCGATGGATTCTGATATAGTCGTCCATGGTCTCAAGATAGAGGATCTCTGAGAAGGAGATCTTCACAAGGGCATATTCCGACCTTACATAGAGATGCTGGTGCTTGTTGGGGGAGGAAGACCTCAGGTAATCCAGGTAGTCTTTCGCTTTTTCACAGGCTGTCTGAAACCGGATGAATTCAAAGGGCTTCAGCAGATAATCGACGGCATCCACATTGAAACCTTCTACCGCATATTCGCTGAATGCCGTGGTGAAGATCACCATGGTGTCCTGGCTGATGGTTTTGTAAAAAGCAATACCGTTCATATCGGGCATATGGATATCCAGAAAGATCAGGTCGACCGGGTATTTTCGTAAGTGCTTTCGGATTACAGAAACACTGGTGAAAGTGTGTGTCAGATCCAGGTAAGGTATCCGGGCACAGTGAGATTTAATGACCTCTAGGGCCATGGGTTCATCATCCAGGGCAATACAGTTGATCATAACTCCTCTATTTTCAGGTTCACATGAAACCAGTGTTCATCCTCAGTAATCTCCAGGGAGTATCTATCGCCGTAGAGCAGGTCCAGCCTGCGCTTGGCATTCTGAATACCGATATTGTTGGAAGGAGAATGGTTAATCACTTTACTCACTTTATGGTTGCTAATGAGAACAGACAGGCCATCCTCTTCCCTCGATATATTGATCAGGATCTTTGATTCTGTATCATTGCTGATCCCGTATTTAAATGAATTCTCAATGAAACTGATAAATAGGAGAGGAGGGATTTGAGCGGAGGAGGTATCCCCGGAAACCTCCAAAACCACGTTGGTCTTTTCGGTCAGCCGGATCTGTTGGAGGTGTACATAGCTCTTTATATAGGCGATCTCACTGTCCAAACTCACCTTCTCTGAGTCGGATTCAGCCAGCACATAACGCATCATGGATGACAATTTGGCGATGCTGTCTGCAGTCTGGCCAGATTCGGTGATGGCTTGTCCGTATATGCCATTGAGGGTATTGAACAGGAAATGAGGATTGATCTGCGATTTGAGTGCTGAAAGTTCAGTTTTGATCCTGTCCGACTCCAGCTGCTTCATCCTTTCCCTGTATCTCAGGCCAAGGGATACAATGAAAATCAGGAGAAAACGGGACAGGAAATTTCCTGGCAGTCCCATTCTTCTGTGTTCTGCCTCCTGAAGGGATGAAATGTTGAGAACAATGATGAACCTGGTGAGTAATGCTGTGACGATTAAGAAACCAAGGATCGCAAGTACATAAAACAAATATTTCCGTTTGAAATAGAATTTCGGGATTGCAAGGGAGTAATTGAAATAGAAGAATGCAATGGTAAAGCCACTTACTGTGAAATAAAGAAGAAGATAGATCCTGCTGCTGTTCAGGAACTCCGATGGTCTGGGCAGGATAAACAGCGGCAGTGAAATGTAGACCACCCAGGCCAATGAGTGGATCAGGATCGTAAGTACACGGTTTTTCTTCATGAATGACTAAAATTACGATTTTTAGTAGAGAGGTTAAATTATTATCGCCGTTTAACCAAATTGTCTCGGGAAACGCAATTTCATCAATAACCGCTTGTTTAGTGAATGCCACTCGAGCTCAGCTGGGCTCACAAAGCCTTTCAAAGCTTAACACTCTGAAGGGCTTTTTTCATTTAATCAGCATAGATTTTAAAAGGAAGTAGTCGTTTTGGATTTTCAACCATAATGGTGTTTATCTGATCATCTGTAATTCCGATGGCTTTCATCTGCGGTACAATGTTGTTTAGAATATGTGCATATCCATAGCCCCCATTTTCAACATATTGAGCTGTGAAACAAACATCCTGTGAAAGTAGAATATACTCTATATATCCTCTGTCAATAAGGGCTTTCACAGTTTCAGCAGGTTGCAGACGATCATCATAAGCAAGACCAACGGGCGGATATATTTCCATTCCCAGCATATCAAATGCCACATAACAGCCCCTTTGGGCATAGGTGATATGATTATCTACCAGTTCAACATAGGGTGTTCTATGGCTGATGTAAACACGCGTTAAATCGGCTCCTTCATTTTCCAATATATCCAATGCGTAATGTATTTGATCCATAGTGGCCAAAATTCCATCAAAATGCAAATTAACTGCCGCACCAGTGGCTATCTGGGCACGAGCTGAGGCTTGTAATGCTTTTTCTTCAAACTGTGTAATAGGCCTGCTGATCCCTATTTCACCTATAACGCCTGCGTGAATGCCATTTATTCCATCTTTAATGTCACTGATTATTATATCGGTCAATTGCTCCACTGATCTGTTTTTGATTGAATCGGGTATCCAGTTGTCCTTGTAAAAACCAGAACCCATTATAACATTAACACCAGTGGCTGTAGAGATCCGTTTCAGACCTTCAGGATTTCTCCCGATCCCAATATTGGTTGCCTCGGTCAACGTTTTACCACCGGCATCAACATAATATTGTAGTTCAGATATTGCGGTTGTTTCATCAGTCAGGTCCCTGTCATCTCCCTTATGTACAATCAATAAATGTTCATGTGGAAGCGTGATACCCATGGAATCTGATGGTATGAGCCCGTGTACTGTCATGACCTTTCCCTCCCAATCTACAGTTCCATCACAGTTATCATCAACATTGTTGTAAGGTATTTCCATGGCACCTGGGTTAATCAGGCTATCCAGGTCGTCGCAATCCTCATCAGAGTTATATCCATCATAGTCCTCATCGATAATTAAAGCAATACCATCGCAATCCTCATCCACCTCGTTGTTTGGAATATCTAGAGCACCTGGGTTAATTTGGCTATCCAGGTCGTCGCAATCCTCATCAGAGTTGTATCCATCATAGTCCTCATCGATAATTAAAGCAATACCATCGCAATCCTCATCCACCTCGTTGTTTGGTATTTCCAGGGCACCTGGGTTTATCAGGCTATCCAGGTCGTCGCAATCCTCATACGAGTTGTATCCATCACTGTCGTCATCGATGATTAGCGCAATACCATCGCAATCCTCATCCACCTCATTGTTTGGTATTTCAATAGCACCTGGGTTAATCAGGCTATCCAGGTCGTCGCAATCCTCATCAGAGTTGTATCCATCACTGTCTTCATCGATGATCAGCACCCTACCATCGCAATCCTCATCCACCTCGTTGTTTGGTATTTCAATAGCACCTGGATTAATCAGGCTATCCAGGTCGTCGCAATCCTCATACGAGTTGTATCCATCACTGTCTTCATCGATGATTAGCGCAATACCATCGCAATCCTCATCCACCTCATTGTTTGGTATTTCCAGGGCACCTGGATTAATCAGGCTATCCAGGTCGTCGCAATCCTCATCAGAGTTGTATCCATCACTGTCTTCATCGATGATCAGCACCTTACCATCGCAATCCTCATCCACCTCGTTGTTTGGTGTTTCAATAGCACCTGGATTAATCAGGCTATCCAGGTCGTCGCAATCCTCATCAGAGTTATATCCATCACTGTCTTCATCGATGATCAGCACCCTGCCATCACAATTCTCATCCACCTCGTTGTTTGGTATTTCTAATGTGCCAGGACTTATTTCAGGAATAGTATCATTACAATCACCCTGGTTTTCTGTAAATCCATCTGAGTCATTATCTATATCCCACGCATTTTCAATATATGCAACATCGGAATAGAATGGGTCACATATACCAACTGTTACTTTTGCCCGGAAATATAAATGTTCTTTGACTACTATAAGCAGGCTATCTGAATTTGCACATTCTAAGTCAGTCCAACAGATGCAGTCTTGTGAACTTTGCCATTGTAATTCCCCTGTGTATTCAAACAAAACTAATATGACAGTATCATTCTCATTTACTTGTTCCTTCATCAAATCAATAGTTTGAGCAGAAACAATTGATTGTATTGCAAAGAACAGTATCAATGATAATACAGTCGTTTTCATTGCTGTACGATTTAATATATTATCAATTTCGCCTTGAATACAGTGTTTTGCACACCTTTGACATTCAGGATATAAGTACCTGCATTATATCCGGAAAGATCAATGGTCTTTCTTAACTTCTCATTAATCCTTAATTGTTGAATTAATAGCTCTTTGCCAGTAATATCATAGATTGAAAGATCCATCTGGATCACCGGGGATCTGTTGATAATTTCAAGCGTAAAAATACCTTTGTTGGGATTGGGGAATATCTTCAAATCACAATCCTTGAAAGTATTTTCTATGCCTGTAATGCATTCTTCTACATTTGGTTGGGAGATGCTCAGATAGATATATTTGACCTGAGCATTAATTGTTAATGAAGTACAAGTAATAATTCCACCGATTAGCAGTTTTTGAATTAATCTTTTCATGATTGTTGGGGTTAGGGTTACCTGCAAGGTACAAATACGTTGCCCATAAAGTCAAGTATTTTGTTGATGTTAAACGGCTTATCCTGCTATACCTCCAATCCCAAAGTCCAGCGTAACAATAATTGATGAAGGAAAAGCTGTTGAACTCTTTACTTTCAATTTGAAATATTAAAGGTTCCCTTAACTTTATTGATATTTCAATCCTTTGACTTTTGACCCACAGAGAAAGGATATTAAGCATATTGCAGGGAGTACAGCCCGACTATCTCCCCTGGTGTGGTGATCTGGATTATTGGGCAAATTCCTTGATAAAAAGAGGATTGAAGCCTGAAGGATTTATACAGTCTGAGGCATATATTCAATGGCATCGTGATCTGAATGTGGGTTTTTACCTGCAAGGCTATTTTCCATACAAGCAGATCATAGAACATTGTGAAGTCATTGAATGGAATGAAGGCCATAAAAGGTATAAAGAGATCAAAACTGCCATTGGTTCAGTGAGGGAATGCTGGGAGTATATTCCTGATTCATATACAGAAGGGCCTGTTGAACATTTCCTGAAAACAGAGGCAGATCTGCCGGTAATGAAACACATTTATGAAAACACCCGGTTTGAATCTGATTATGATTTTGCGTTTAAGCGGAAGCAGCAGGTTGGCGACCAGGGGGTTGTACTTTGTTATTTGCCAAAGAGCCCGTTCATGCATCTTTTGGCTTTAGAAGCAGGGGTTATGTCAGTAACCATGGTGGCCCTGACAATGCCTGGTGAATTTCAGGAATTATTGGATGTGATGAAAAAAGCTTTTAACCAGGCAGCACAAATTGCAGTGGATAGTCCGGTCGATGTATTAATGATTCCTGAAAACCTCTCTTCAGAAATGGTGGGTCCCGATTTTTTTGAAATGTACATGCGAGCTTATCAGGAGGAATGGACCGATAAAATCGAAAAAGCAGGAAAATATTCATTTATTCATATTGATGGTACACTGGCAGGGTTATTAAAACAGGAGGCTTCAGTAGGTTTTTCGGTACTTGAAGCTTTAACACCCCATCCGGTAGGTGATCTGAAATGGAAGGAGTTAGGCGATTTTGTTGGAAACTCAAAGAGTATTATGTGGGGCGGAATCCCTGGCACATATTTCACATCAAACGTGAGCGAAGAAGAATTTGAAAGGCATGTAAAACAGGTTATCGGGATCATGGTCCGGGAACCCCGTTATGTGCTGGGTGTCGCGGATCAGGTTCCGCCTGATGGACTGGAAGAGAGAGTAAAGAGGGTAGGTGAACTTGTGGAACAATGTGGAAAATACTGAAAAAGGAAAAGATAAATAGAGATGATAGCAAAACAGCGATTTTTAACAGCATTAAAATGTGGAATACCCGATCGTGTTCCCCTGTTCGAACATCTTTTTAGCCCTCATCTTCAAAAAGAGGTGTTGGGTTATAAATCTGAACTTTATGATGGGGAATCTATTGTTAAGCTTGCTCATAAGCTTGGTATTGATTCTTCCTGGATTCCGGTAAATGGCTTTTGCGGTACAGAAGAGGAGGTACATGATGAGGGTGTCGAATACACCGATGAGTGGGGCGTGACATACAAAAAGAACGGCTGGCCAATCATGGCCCAGATAGATACTCCCATAAAGGGGAGAAATGATTGGAACAACTATAAACTGCCCGATGCAAATGCATCGTTTCGTTTAGACAGGATTAAACAGGCAGTTAAAGCCAATGAAGGAGAAACAGCCATCGTATGTGGGCTTCTTGGTCCGTTTACCATGATGAGTTGGTATTTTATGGACCTCCCGGATTTTAGCATGGCCATGTTTACCGACCCCGGTTTAATTCACGAAATAAATAGTGCTTACACCGATTGGGCACTTGAATTGGGCAAAAGAGCAGCAAAAACAGAAGGAACTGATGCCTTTTTGATTTCAGATGACTGGGGTTCATCTACCGGTCCCCTTATTGCACCTGAACAGTTTAATGAATTCTTCCTTCCTCCTTTCAGAAAAATGGTGCAGGGACTAAAAGCTCTTGGATTTCCTGTCATTATGCATAATGACGGACAAATTTGGGATATGCTTGATAGTCTTGCTGATACAGGAATTTCAGGGTATAATCCTGTTGAAAGAGGTGCTGGCATGGACCTGAAAACCGTGAAAGAACGCTACCAGGAAAAGCTTTGTTGCATAGGCAATGTTGATAACAAAGTAACGCTGGTTCAAGGTAATGTAGAGGATGTTATTGCTGAGACAAAGGAGTGCCTGGAGATTGGGATGCCGGGGGGTGGATACATTCTTTCATCAGACCATAGTTTCCATGACGATATTCCCCTGGAGAATATTTTTGCCTTGATTGAAACTGCAAAAAAATATGGAGAATATAAGTAGTTGTTCGTGGATGAAATCATGATTAAATAGCAATGGTTTATGGAAAAGGTATGAATTTTGCATCCTTTCAGTAATCCCTAAACCCTAATTGCATTAAGCAGTATGAGATACTTTCCAATCCTCCTTTGTGCTTTGATAAGTAATGTGTCTGTTGCACAAGACCTTATCACAAGCAGAGAGACAAGCTTTTACACTTATATTTTCAAATTGAATGACCAGGAAGCCAGGAAGATCTATAAAAAGGATCTCTGGCAGGTGGATGAATCCTATTTTCACACACTGGTTGATTCCATTCCAACAGATAGCACTTTCAGGAATAATCTTCCGGTTGGACATTATCTGAAGGTCCATTCTGAGAAGAACAAATTGAAATTTAACATCACCTCGGTTCAGAATTTCGATGTGATGATCGCTAAGAACAATACTGATTTAGCGCTGCAAATTTATGGGCTAGATGGTGTTTTAATCCCTGATGCAGATGTAAAAATAAAATGGAAGAAACTCAGATATGACAAGAAAACCAGATCATATATTGATAAAAAATCGAATCAGAATGGATTCCTGAAGGTTACATATCATGGTTTCACGGCCTATTATGATCTTTCGAGACAATATAATAATTCATCATTAAAGCGGACCACCAGGAAAGTCGTCTACGGAACTCCTTTGAAATATGTATGGATGCCTGTCCGGTATGTGATCTTTCTTCCTATTGATGGTGTAAAATCCATTGCTAGCGGCTGGCCGCAAGGTACAATTCAAAGGACCGGAAGATTCTTTACAAAAGCTTATTACAAAATAGCGTGCCTGATTGATGATTACTACTGCGACTATTATGGAGATGGCAATTTCCGGAGTAAACATAACGGTTATCTGGTTTTTAACAAGCCCAAGTATATGCCGGGAGATACAGTGAAGTTTAAAGCTTTTATTGTAAACAAGAATGGCAGGCCAGTTAATACTCCGGTGGATCTGGTTTTGCAACGTCCGGGAAAAAACATGCGCTTAGCAACCATTTCCCCATATGGGAAAGGGGCATATATGTATGAATTTTTCCTGCATGATTCACTGGAGCTCCAACTGGACCGGAATTATAGTATTTGGTTGGAAAAGAGGGATGGGAAGGAGTATATCACAAGATCCTTTTACTATGAGGAGTATGAACTTAAAGGCATTCATTTAGATCTTACCGTTGAAGAGAAGGATCATTACAAAGGTACCGGCGCAGTTATAAGGGCCAAAGGAACAGATGAGAATGACCTGAATTTGTTGGATGGACGCATGGAGGTATTTGTCAAACCGACAGAGGTGCATCAATACCTGGGAGAATATGTTTTTATTCCGGATACCTTATCGTTTTGGAAGCTGGAGCTTCATAAGGAAGAGGAAACTGAAATATCAATTCCGAATTCGATTTTCCCGAAGGCTAATTTATCCTATGAAGTGGTTATTACCCTATTCACTTCCGACAATGAACGTATTACGAAAAGAGAACAGTTGCAATATTTTCATTTCAAATCGGAACTGATTCATGAATTGGCAGATGATTCCCTGGAGTTTTCCTATCAACTTAATGGAAATAACAGTCCAGTTCATGCAAAAATCTTTGGGATCGATAATTTTGGTAATCAGACCAAAATTGATGAAGGATTGCTCCCTGCTAAATTGAAAGTCAATCCTTACTATTCTGATTACCTGGTTGATGCAGACTCTTTGAAATCCAGGTTCAATTTATCCTCCGAACCTTCATTAATTCAGTGCCTGTCTGAAAGATCCAGGGATAGCATCCATCTGATGGTAAAAAATCCGAGAAATCTTCCATTTAGCTATTTTATATACAAGAAGAACAGTGAAAAAGCCCGGGGACATTCAGATTCATTAGCACTGAATATTGGTACAGCAACTAAACAGAATTATTTCGTTTCCATCCAATATTTGTGGGGTGGCAGGTTATTTGATGAAAACTACCAGATACCTCTTAATGATAAGAAACTCATTATATCAGTTATTGAACCGGGGATCGTATATCCTTCTCAATCCACAACCATTGAACTGTTGGTTACAGATCCGGAAGGAAATCCGGTTCCGGATGTAGATCTGACCGCATACTCACTAACAAAAAAGTTTGATTACTCACCCCCTGAGTTACCCTATCTTGGTAAACGGCGAAAGAATAAAACAGTCATTAATAACTTCTCCTTTTCCGAAAAATCGTTACAGCAATATGCGGGGCTTGACCTTGATTATCAGAGTTGGAAGCTATTAGCCGGACTTGATTCGATCGAGTACTATAAATTTATCTATCCCGGAAATGAAATATATCAATTCCAGTATGATAGCGAGGTACCTCAATTTGCACCATTTGTAGTCTCAGAAGGCCGTATCGAACCAATTCATGTGGTTTATGTTGATAGCAAACCCGTATACTTTAGCTGGTCTACCCATACGCAACCCTATTCTTTTCAAGTGGACACTGGCTATCACCATCTGAAGTTAAGGACCTCCAATAAAACTATCGGGATTGACAGCCTCTATTTTCAATCCGGGAAGAAATCCATTATAAGTGTTTGGGATAGCATCGTTCATACCAATGTATCCATAAAAAAGGCGGAACCTCGTTTAAGCAATTCCGAAAAAAGAGTTCTGTATAAGTACATTTTCCCTTACCAATACAAGCATGGGGAATATTATGGATATATCGAACAAAGTGGCCAGGTTCAATTTCTGAAGCCCCGTTCTGCAGGGGTAAATAGAAACCTGGCTGGACCTGTTTCTCCACGCTTAGTTAACTTCCATTTAATAGATCGATTCTCCACTGACTTTATTCATGAACCTCAATTTGAGTATGAATTTATGCCTGGATTGCTGAAAATGCGAAGTGTGGATCCGGAGCTCAGGTATCCTGATTATTTGGACAGATTATATGGTGTGGAGAGTCTGACGGACCAGGTAATTACAGCAGATGATATCAAAAGGGGTTGGCAGGATCATCTGGAATGGAAGAGATACTCCACAGCCAGGTATGCCTATCCGCATAGCACCTCTATGGGCCGGGGTAAGATGATGATCAACCTGGCTGTGGATTCAGGCAAGTCGGCAGCTAAGGCCATCAATACTCTTTTATTTAAATATGATGATCATAAATTCCTGAGGGTTTATCCCGGGAATAGTATGATATACCATGATCTTGATGAAGGATATTATAAACTGCTTTTCTTCTATCCGGGATCTGCATATGGTATCATCGATTCTCTTTATGTGGCTCCCAACGGAGAGAATTATCACAAGTTGGATCCACCGGAAGCTATTGAAAAGGATACTTTCAGCATTCATGTGAGTAAAATTATTGAAGATAATTTATTCAAATCCAGACCGCATCCCCTGATTGAAGAATCGGAGAATCGGCAGATTTATAACATCTACCAACAAGAGTTCAGGTATAGAGGAGATGGAGACATTATTGAAGGAATTGTAACTGATTTTAACGATGGCTCACCTTTGCCCGGGGTTAATGTGGTGGTTAAGGGAACTACATTTGGAACGGTTACTAATATTGATGGATATTATTCTCTGAATGTTCCGAGGGATCGCTATAAACTACTCTTTTCATTTATTGGATATAATGCATATGAATTTGATCTGAATCACACTGATATCGCTAATGTATCTCTGGTTCCGTCAGTGCTGCTTCTTGAAGAAGTAGTTGTAACAGCACGAGGGGTACAAAGGGAGATGGCCATGTCCGCATCCTATGCTGTGGTATCCACAACAGGTATCCCTGGCATGGAATCTAACCTGGCTTCAACCTTACAAGGTAAGGTGGCAGGTGTTTCGTTCATAAAATCAAGTGTTTCGGACAAAGCGCTCTCCATCCAGATACGGGGTACCAGCACAATAGACTTTGATAAGGAACCCTTATATGTGATCGATGGTTCGGTTTATGATGGTGACATTGGCGATTTAAATCCAAATCTGATTCAGGATATACAGGTTTTAAAAGATGCAAATGCAACGGCAATCTATGGGTCTCGTGGTGCCAATGGGGTTGTACTGATCAATACGGGAGGAAGTTTCCGGCAAACTTCTTCCATGGCTATTCTTGGCGCTGATTATGATAAAGCGTTCCTGGAGGCAGCTTCACAATCAAGTTCCATCAGGAATAATTTTTCGGACTATGCATTCTGGCAACCCTCACTGCGTACCGATGCTGAAGGAAAAGCTTCCTTTACAGTTCAGTTTCCTGATGATGTGACCAGCTGGAAAACCTACTACCTGGCTATGAACGGTCACAGGCAATCAGGCCAGACAGAAGGATTGATCAAATCATATAAGCCATTAATGGCCCAACTGGCAGTGCCCAGGTTCCTGGTTGAAAATGATACCACTTACGCGATTGGAAAAGTGCTTAATTATACCTCGGATACCATTAGATTAAGTACAAAGTTTGAATTAGGAGGTGAATTGATTTCTGATCAGGAACAGACCTGCATAAGATCGATTGTGGATACTCTTGAACTGACCACAGGTCCAGCCGATACCCTGTCCATAAAGTTTTTCCTTGAGAAAGAGGATGGATATTTTGATGGTGAATTGCGATCGATACCTCTATTCCCAATTGGTCTGGAAGAGACAATTGGTCAGTTTCACTCCCTGGACAGAGATACAATCCTTACAATGACTTTCGATACCATTTCAGATTCGGCTACTTTCTATGCAAGAGCAGATATCATGGATGTAATTGGGGTCGAAATCAGTAAGCTTATTCATTACAAATATTCCTGTAACGAACAGCTTGCTTCAAAGCTTAAAGCCTTACTTTTCGAACGAAATATTTGTCAGTTCAGGGGCGAGAGTTTTAAAAAGAAAAAGCAGGTTGATAAGGTTATTAGACTTCTCTCCAGGAATCAACTGGAAGATGGGTTGTGGGGATGGTGGAAAAGCTCAAAGGAGTCAAGTCTCTGGATCAGTCTGCATGTAATGGAGGCCTTGGTAAAGGCTAAGGAAATGGGCTATCGGGTAAACTTTGACGGTAGACAGATTGCCGAATTGCTGATATTGGAGCTGGAAAGTAAGACCAATGCAGACAATCAACTTCGGGCAATACGAATTCTTAGAATGTTGAATTCAAAGGTCAATTATTCTGTATATGTTTCAAAACTTGAGAGAACAGAAAAACTTACAGTCAATCAGCTGTTCCGGCTGATTGAGATTAAACAGCTTTGTAACCTGGATTACCCGGTGGATACCTTGGATTCATACCAGAAAGAGACTATGTTTGGCAATCTCTATTTTACCGGTGATTCTTCCAACCACACCCTGTTGACCAATGATATCCAGAATACTTTGATTGCCTACCGGATCTTGCGATCAGATTCAACAGCCAGTCATGAGCATTCATTAACCAGGATCCGGAATTACCTGTTCGAAAACAGAGCAAACGGTTCCTGGCTCAACACCTATGAGTCAGCCCGTATTGTTGAAACAATCTTACCTGATCTGATGATTGGTGATCATGAGATCAGTAGTCCAAAACTGATGCTATCAGGAGCTATTGACAGAACCATTGATGAATTCCCATTTAAAATGTCAGTAGCAACAACAGACTCCCTGGAAATTAGCAAAGAGGGTGATTTTCCGGTGTATATAACAGCGTATCAGCACTTCTGGAATCCGGTCCCGGTTGAAAAGAGATCCGATTTTGAGATAAGCACCAGGTTCGACAATCCCGACACTACTTGTTTAAAGACGGGAAAGGCGACCAAACTGATTGTGAGTTTAAAGGTTTTGAAAGACGCTGATTATGTGATGATCAATGTGCCCATACCAGCTGGTTGTTCTTATGGGGATAAATCGGGGAAGACACGCCACGAGGTTCACCGGGAATATTTCAGAAATGAGACCTCAATCTTTTGTGAGAATCTGAGAAAAGGTGATTATCAATTTGCAATTGAGCTGATACCACGATACACTGGCAAGTATACCCTAAATCCCGCCAGGGTTGAAATGATGTACTTCCCAACCTTTAATGCGAATAATGGGATTCGTAAGGTGATCATTGATTAATAATTGCATTGATGCTACTTCTTGGTAAACTCCTTCCGGATTGCGGTTTCCAGTACTTTCCAGTGTTCATCCGTCATCCTGCCCGGAGTGAACAGACATACCCCGGCAGCGCCATTTTCCATAGATTCACGGATGGCCTCTTCCAGTTCTTCAGGAATCAGGCCATGGCCTTCGGGATCTGGTTCATCGCTCTTACTCTCTGGTCTTGGGCAGATAAAGAGACCGCTGTACAGAGGTTTACTCACGTGAGCCTTTAAGGTATTCCGGTTGTTAAGGGCAGTAACTCCTTCCTTACTGACCTCGCCAATCCATTCTGTGCCTTTCAGATAAAAATCGTTGTAGTTCATCGGATAAAATGCATCCAGGTTCCACTGATCCCACTCCTGTCGCACGATTCTCCTGGCAATTGAATTCGGACCGGGGAACACGGCGGCGTTGATCTCTTTGCCTTTGGCATGGACCATATCTGCCAACCGGTTTACGATGGTGGTGATCAGATCGTAGCGGTATTGTTTCCACTCCTCTACCTGTGAAGGATCTTCAACGGATTTGATATCTATTCCGCTCTTTTCTTTGAATCCATTGACGCAATGATCACAGTAACAATAATCGAATTGGGGAAATTCACGGTCCATCACCAGGTCATATTTTGCCCAGAGTCCTTCCCCCAGGATCACATCAGGGAAGCGGATATAATCGAGATGAATGCCATCAACCTCCGGAAGATCTGCAATGCTACCATACAATTCGGCAAGAAACTGGTATACCTCCTCGCGGCTGGGACATAGAAATTTATAATAATCCACATAGGGAGGGTGATCAAAAGCAGATTCACCCAACCCATTGATTCCATAAAGTTCCGGGTCCAGTTTTGGATTTTCACCCTGGACCATGGTGGGAATCCAGGGATGGAATTCCAATCCTGCTTCTTTGGCAATTCCGCCTACCCGTTTGTAGGTTTCCGGATCATGGCCGCCATTGTACATAAGACCAATAATACCCTTGCTTTTCAGCTCCATGAAGTTTGCTTTGATCTCTTTATCGGTAGCGTTATTGGGCCCTCCCATCCATGCATAAACAGGGACCTTTATTTCTGACAATGCTTTGGCTTCATCTTGTGAATCACCCTTTTTATCAGAGGGAGAATTGTAAGAGACCAGCAATAAAATTGAAAAAATAGCGAAGAGTTTACTCATGACTTGTTCGGTTAAGTAAAAAATCTTTATGCAAAATATAGAAATCTTAAAGTTAAAGCAAGTAATAACAGCCATTTGCAATTTATTGCAGATATTTGGTAGTAAATAAGAATTGCTATGAAACGAACATGAACTCTTTTAATCTTATATTCACAAATAACCATGATTAAAATGAGTTCATGTGAGAGCGGAGCGGTTACATCCGTTCTCAAATTTTCAAATAAACTGTAGAAGAATTGAAAATTTTAAACGGATGAAAACAAGAAAAAGAGAGAATGCCAGAAGGGGCTTCTTCGTAATTGCTCTTTCAGTTTTATTCCTTTTCAACTCCCCGCTGATCTCGGCTAAATTTGAAGTTAAGCGGGGCACAAACTTAGCGCACTGGCTATCTCAAAGCAACAGGCGTGGAGTGGAACGCCAGCAGTTTATTACAAAACTGGATATCATTTCAATTGCTGAAATGGGATTTGATCATGTGCGGTTGCCCATTGACGAAGAGCAAATGTGGGACGAAAACGGGGAACGGTACACTGATGCTTTTCAGCTTATGGAAAACTGTATTGAGTGGTGTGCCGAAAGCGATCTGAAGGTAATTGTGGATCTGCACATCCTGCGGTCTCATCATTTTAATGCAGATGAAAAACCACTCTGGACCGATCCGGCAGAGCAGGATAAATTTTATGATTTATGGCGTGATCTTTCAAAATCTTTAATAAAATACCCCAACAGCCTGGTGGCCTATGAGTTGATGAACGAAGCCGTAGCTGATGACCCTGAATTGTGGAATAACCTGGTTAAAAAATGTGTTGCCGTAATTCGTGCCATTGAACCCGAACGGACCATTGTCATTGGTTCCAACCGATGGCAGTCGGCAAATACTTTTGATGAACTGAAGATCCCTGAAAATGATCCTAATATTCTACTCAGTTTTCATTTTTACGAACCATTTCTGTTAACCCATTTTAATGCAAGCTGGACCAGTTTAAAGGGTTACAGGGGACCGGTTCACTACCCGGGAACCATTTTGTCGCAGGAGGAGTTTGACCAACTGCCAAATGAGATGAAAAAACTATCAGAAAGCTGGATCGAAAAGGAGTTTAACAAAGATTGGATCCAGGAAGCATGGCTGAAACCGATCTTAAAATCAAAAAAGTTGGGGCTACCCCTTTACTGCGGCGAATTTGGAGTGATTGCTGGTCCACCTGAGACGGATATGTATAAGTGGTACAGCGATATGATCGAACTGTTTGAGGAGAATGGGATCGGTTATGCAAACTGGAATTACAAAAGTGGAAGTTTTGGATTGGTTGAAGGAGACGGGACACCCAGGGAGGAGCTAATACGCATTGTTTCAGGAAAAGACTAAATGCATTTTTATTGGTTGTCTAACTAAATCTTCAGCCTTCCGGAGTAGGGAATATCCTTAGCTTCTATATTTTCCTTATTCAACCATTCAGGATAATCGGCTGACAATTCGATTTTTTGTTTTTCAGCCTCCAGCTCATCTTCAGAGTAGGAGTAAACAAGTTTGGCAGAGATCACCCCATCAATGTTTTCGATCTGCTTCATCTTACCTGACTCAGATTCAATGTTTTCGCCTTCTAAACTGACGATAAGCATACTGTTTTCTGACATAGGAACATCACATCCGCTTATGGATTTAATTTCATTGATTACGCGTTCTGCAGCTTCTTCTGCAGCCATAACGATAAGACTAGAAATATTCATTGGCAAAAAGCTTAAATTCCCTCTTCCAGCTTATCTTGCAGATTGGATTTCTCCAATCCGTACTCTTCTCTGAAGTCAGGGGTGAACAGGTTCTCTATGTTTATGGTCACTTGAGTTTGGGCAACATGGCATTGAGAGCAATTGAAAAAAGCATGGTTTGGCTCGTCCAGTTCCTGAATGTGTATATTACTTTCATCTTCAAATTCCAGCACTCCATCTACCTCTACCATCGCAGGACGCAGGTCAGTGAAATGTGAGTCAGGTAATTTTACAGCTCCAGTCTCCTCTGCTTTTTCAGGGAGATGACAGGAGAGACAAATATTGTTATCTTTCTTTATTGGAAAAAATCCAATGGTGGTGTGCGGAATTAATGGTGGTGCATTTTCAAATGATCGCTCAAACTTCTCAGACTCTCCCGGTTTGACATCCCCATACCGGGCCTTGGATTTAAGATTTGTATCTTCCGACTTTACATCTGCATCAATAATGCCTAGCTGATCCTCCTCAATGATATCGTTTGCTTTCTTATGACTGCACCCAAGCAGGATTGCAGCCAATGGTATAATGATAAGATATCTGTTCTTCATGGTCTCATTTTTTACGAATTGTGGGATTTCTAAGCGAAATTTTCAAAGCATTATCATCACAAACCTCAACACACCTTGCGCAGTTGGTGCATTCCGATGATGAGATAATACCCTGTTTTATATTTATAATATTTAATACCTGACTCTCGGGGCATACCTGGAAGCATTTGCCACAATCTGTACATTTTTCCGGGTCGTGACGGATCTTGATCAGGGCAAATTTCCCAATGATTGCATAAGATGCGCCTAATGGACACAAATGTCCACACCAGCCGTTCCGCAATAGCGCAAGATCAAACAGGAAAACCGCCCCAACAATGGCCCATCCTGCTCCCATTCCAAAGATGATCCCCCGGTGCAATGTGGATACCGGGCTGATGGTTTCAAAAGCCGGTGTGGAGAGGAAGAAGGATAAGATGATTCCAAGTATTAATATTCCATACCGTGTTTTCCGGGGTAGTACAGCATTGTTGTTTAGCTGCAGTTTTTTGTTTATGAAAATTGCACAGTCGGTAACGATGTTCATGGGACAAACCCAGGCGCAGAACATTCTTCCAAACACAAGTCCATACAGCACCAGGACGATGCCTGCTCCTAAAAGTGCATCTGTGGCAACCATAAAACCTGCAGCCATGATCTGAACCACAGCATACGGATCGCTTAGCGGTATGGTCGAAAACAGCATGGCTGAACTAAAGTTCCCTTTAAAAACATTCCATCCATAGGCGTTACCGCCAAAGAACAACAGTAGCAGGCCGATTTGCAGTACTCGCCTGAACAAGAGGTAGCGGTATTTGATTATGAATTTCATTCTTCAAACAGGCCCTCGCTATCGTTCAGGTAGTCAATGGCAGACTCGATATCATTGTCCTGATCTTCTGATTTTTTCGTTTTATCGATGATCCGCAATTCATCCTTTTCGTCCCAGCTTTTAATATAATGGTTACCTACTGCTCCCATGGCAAGCTCGCCGGGTAACACATGAATCGCTGCTTTTTCCACCACACAGGCATGCTCACAAATGCCACAACCTGTACAAACATCGGTGTTGACCACCGGTTTTATATTGGCATGTTTGCCTGTCTGGACATTGCTTTCAAATTCCAGGGTAATTGCCGAATCCATCAGTGGACAGGCCCTGTAACATGCATCACACTGTATTCCCCAGTAGGCAATACATGACTCACGATGAATAACTGCCACTCCCATCTTTGCATTATTGATACTGGGAGTATGATCATCGCCTGACAATTCTTTCAGGTCCAGTGCACCTGAGGGGCATGCCTCTGTACAGGGATAGTCGGTACACATGTAACAGGGGATCGACCTGGGTTCGAAATGGGGTGTTCCAATCCCTCTTTTGTCTGAAACCGTTGCAAGCAAAAGTGTATCATATGGACAGGCCTCTACGCATTGTCCGCACCTCATACATGCTTTTTGAAATGACTCCTTATCCAGGGCCCCCGGTGGCCGTAATGTAATATCCTCAGCCCTGATTTCCGTTATGGCAGTTCCCCAGAGTAATCCTCCGCCACCTGCTACCGCGGTTCCCCTGATCAATTTCCTGATGACCTCTCTCCTGGTGCTCATCTTACCCGGCTATATAGATTTTAACGGAACATTTCTTGAAATCGGTCTCTTTGGACATTGGACAGGTGGCATCCAGACAAACCTTGTTGATAAACACTTTCTCGTCAAACCAGGGCACATAGACCAGTCCGCGGGGAACCCTGTTTCTTCCACGGGTCTCGAGATGCGCCTTAACTTTTCCGCGCCTGGATTCGACCCACACCAGGTCGCCCTGGATAAGCCCTCCCTCCGATGCATCATCCGGATGCATATAACAGAGTGCCTCAGGTACAGCGCGATATAACTCCGGCACCCTCATGGTCATGGTTCCGCTGTGCCAGTGTTCAAGCACCCTGCCTGTACATAGCCAGTACGGGTACTCATCATCGGGGATTTCCGGCGGCTCCATATATGGTCTGAAGAAGATCTTCGCTTTGTTTGGCAGGTTGTACTTCCCGAGGTTTGGATCAGGTTTTATAAGATTTCCCTGGGGAATGGATTTCAAGGCGCCGCCATAAAAGGCAAAATCGCCATGATCCGCTTCGGCTGCATAAGGATCGTATTTTGCATTGAAACGCCATAGGGTCTCTTTTCCGTTGACAACCGGCCATTTAAGTCCCCTGCATTTATGATAGGTATCAAAATCCGCCAGGTCGTGCGCGTGGCCCACTCCGAATATACGGTACTCCTCCCAAAGGTATTTCTGAAGAAAGAAGCCATATCCCTGGAAGGGATTATCATTGCCATCCCTGATATCCCTCTTGTCGCCTTCTGCCTCTGTATTCAGCGTATCGGCACCTATGGGATCGGGCCACTGAAATGATTGGGCCTCTTCATTGGCAAATAACACATCATAAAGGGTATCCGTTAATTTATAACCCATCTCCTGTGCCTTTTCCAGTACATCAGGTAGCCCTCCTTCCAGGCCAGGGACCTCCTGAGCCCCCCACACTTCCCGTAACTGGAACCGTTTGGCCAGCTCTGTAAATTGCCAGATGTCAGGCATGGCATCCCCGACCGGGGTTACCTGTTGTTTCCAGTGCTGTGTTCTCCGTTCGGCATTTCCATAGGCACCCCACTTTTCGTAGATCATGGCCGATGGCAGGATCAGGTCAGATACCTTGGCCGATATGCCCGGATATCCGTCGCTGCATACAATGAAGTTATCCATTTTCCTTGCGGCCTTGATCCAGTGGTTTGCATTGGCCGAGTTCTGATAGGGATTGCAAACGTTGATCCATGCGAATTTTATCTTACCGTCTTCAAGATCACGATGGATCTTCATGATATGTGAGCCAACTTTGGGATTCAGGGTTCCGGAAGGAATCTTCCAGATCTCTTCTGAAGTTTTACGGTGCTTTGGATTTGCAACCACCATGTCGGCAGGTAAGCGGTGTGCAAAAGTCCCCACTTCACGGGCCGTACCACAGGCGGAAGGTTGCCCCGTAAGGCTGAATGCTCCGTCACCCGGTTTTGACTGTTTCCCGAGTAAGAGGTGGACCATATATGCCTGTTCATTGACCCAGGATCCCCTGGTATGTTGATTAAATCCCATGGTCCAGTAGGATACAACGGTTCTTCCTTTTTCAATGTAGTAATCTGCAAGTTGTTTCAGCTTTGCCTTGTACTCATCCAAATCCTCGTCTTTATCCCCTCTGGATACTTCTGCAACAAAATCAAGGGTGTAGGGATCAAGGGCTCTCTTGAACTCTTCGAAGGATATCTTCCAGTGCTTCACGGCAGTCGCACGGTTTTTCATCTCCATGGTATCCCCCGGCTTGTAACCCAGGTAGGAGAGGGCCCGGCCTTCTTCATCGCTGAGGACTTTCTCTACTTCATGCTTGACTGTCTCCTTCTCCCGGTCTGTGAAATCAGGATGGTCGGGGGTTCTCATCCCATAGCCGATATCAACCACACCTGTGGCAAATACGGTATTATTTTTTACGAAATCCCAATCGATGGCTTCGGGTGCGTTGTATACAATTTCACGTGCAATGTAATTCCAGATAGCCAGGTCGGTGTTTGGTTTAAATATGATCTCAATATCGGCCAGGTCGGATGTACGGTTTGTATAGGTTGAGAGGTTGATGACTTTCACCTTTTCAGGCGAAGAGAGTTTATTGACGGTAGCTCTCGACCAGAGGATCGGGTGCATTTCAGCCATGTTGGCCCCCCATGTAACGATGGTATCTGTCAACTCGATATCATCATAATTTCCTGCTGGTTCGTCGATCCCGAAGGTTTGAATAAACCCAACTACGGCTGAAGCCATGCAATGCCTGGCATTTGGATCAAGGTTGTTTGAGCGGAACCCGGCTTTTATCAATTTGGCAGCGGCATATCCCTCCTGTATGGTGTATTGCCCCGAACCGAAGACTCCGATTCCGGTTGGTCCCAACTCTTTCAGGGCTTTTTTCATATGCTTCTCCATCTCATCGAAGGCTCTTTTCCAGCTTACAGATTTAAATCGGCCTGTTTTACTGAAGTCGCCGTTCTCATCCACCCTTAAAAGAGGTTTCTTGAGGCGGTCCGCACCATACATGATTTTTGCATTGAAATACCCTTTGATACAGTTGAGCCCCCGATTTACCGGGGCCAAAGGATCACCCTTTACTGCAACAATCTTGTCGTCACGTGTGGCAACCATGATACCACAACCTGTTCCGCAAAACCGGCAAACCGCTTTATCCCATTTCCAATCATTTTCAGCTTCACCGGCAGCAGCCAGTACCGTTTTAGGAATAGTCAATCCTGCAGCAGTTGCAGCTGCAGCTACGGCCGAACTCTTTATGAAATTTCTTCTGTTTACTTCCATTGTAAAGGATATTTCTTATTACTGGAGTTTCTTGAGTTTTCTCAAACCAATCAGGATATAGATGATGGCAGCCCATATTCCTATTCCTATTATATTAAAGATGATGATCATCCATACCGGAGCTTTCCTGGGGGTACTCCAGAGATGCCTGCCCTCAATAGCACTTTTTTTAATGGTTGGTGTGCCGGCCCTGACTCTTCCAACGAATTTTGCTGTACCATAATCTTTAATTGCCTTTACCTGGACATCCAGATACCCATCGGCATCACCGGGAATTTTTGAGTCGATAGGGAAATAGGCAATTCCCAATTCGTTGGTCCTTTCACTACCCAGAGGATATTTTCCAAACATTCCCAGGACATATGCTTTCACAGAGGCATCCGCCATCGGTTCAGGCGTGTCTGATCTTACTTTAACCACCAGGTTATCGATGTTTTCATCGTAGCCGATATTGAGCGCCAGGTTTGGGATCTCTATGCCTTCAAGATTTGGTAGCTTTTGCTGATAATCAGGATTAAAACTGCGTATATAAGAAACCAGGCTCCATATCTCCTCTTCCGCAAATGCTTTCTCAAATGATGGCATGGAACCT
>JBDLIX010000084.1:0-22380 GCA_039714655.1 Bacteroidota bacterium | reverse complement strand
GGATTATGCAGTTGAAATTGACTGGTTTGACAGCCATTTGATGGAGATGATTAATATACTCAGGGAAAGGGGGGAACTGGAGAATACGCTTATTATAGTCACCTCTGATAACGGAATGCAGTTTCCAAGGGGCATTGGGAATTGCTATGAATATGGGCTCCATGTACCACTGGCGATCTCATGGCCGGCAAAGGTGAAGAGTGGGAGAGAGTCTGAGGATCTGATTAATCTTGCAGATTTTGCTCCAACCATTCTTGAATTGACGAATACCGGGTCAGGCGAAATGTTACCCATGTCGGCAAAAAGTTTTACGGATATTCTCTATTCTGAAAGCTCAGGAATTATCGACCCTTCCAGAGAGGCTGTTTATGTGGGCAGGGAAAGGCATTCCTCTGCCCGTTGGATGAATCTGGGTTATCCTCAAAGGGCCGTTCGTACGCAAGATTTTCTATATATCCGTAATTTCTATCCCGAAAGGTGGCCGTCAGGGGCTCCCCAACTTCTCAATCCGGAAAACCCTGATAAGCTGGATTTCATGCATGGCCTTGATGAAAACGGGAAATTCACCGGTGCGGCATATTGGGATATTGATCCCGGACCAACCAAAACCTATCTGATTGAAAACATGAGCGACCCTGAAGTCGCACCCTATTTTAATCTGGCTGTGGGGAAAAGGCCTTCAGAGGAGCTCTACAACATCGCAGAAGATCCCTATTGTCTTCATAATCTGGCAGAAGATGAAAGCCATACTGATGACCTTGAATTGCTCAGGAACAAATTGATTGATTTTCTGAGAAGTACGGAAGATCCGAGGATAATCGGTCCAAACCCGGATATCTTTGAAAATTACCAGCGCTTCTATATTGTAAGGCCATTCCCAAAACCCGATTGGGTAAAATAACCTATTCACTTTTCGCTTACCGGGAACATGCTGATACGAAACTTTGTACATCCATAAGGAACCAGTGTTATGGTGGTATCCTGACCTCCCTGTATTTTCTCCCCGGGCAGGGCCTGAAGTTCTGTGGGGTTCCAGTCAAAGATCCTGGCGGGAATGGTTAAGGTGACCGGTGCATCGATCTGCCATCTCCAAAACTCCGGCATCTCTTTATGGGTTATTTTGATTTCCTGATCCAGTTGTTCCTCATCCACATGCAATGCGTAGTTCCATTGCACATCCTTTGCCTGTCTGTTTGCATCTATATCTTTGACCGGCAATGCAAACAGCAACGGACCATAATGAATACTTTGATGCGGATTGTTGATACCGGCCAGCGTTGTCAGGCTGCGGTTTCTCTCCTCCGTGAAATACCAGTTCTTTGCATAGGATGTTTCATTCCCGGAGATCACACTGGCCTCCATGGGCAGTGTGAGCTTCACCTCATCACCCTTTTTCCATTTCCGGTTGATGACCAAAAAACCGCTCTCATTTACCTCCGTGTGAATCTCCTTTCCGTTAATCGTCACTGCAGCGCTGTTACACCAGTCCGGCAACCTCAGATAGAGCGGAAAATGGACTTTCTTTTCCGGTTCCATGGTCAGCCGGATCTCTTCCCCGAAAGGATAATCGGTATGGGAGGTGATGGTCAGGGGTATTCCGTCTCCTGCTTTTGTGTGTACCGTTGAGGGACCGTATAGTGTTGCAGCAACTCCGCCATCCGGGGTTGTCATCCACATGTGCATGATGTAGTTTGGGATTGCACGATTCAGGTTTCCAACGCAACAGAGCACCGGGTGCCCGGTAGGCCTGAAAACAAAAGGTGAAGGATTCTTTTTCTTGGGGATCTCCTGTGGTAATACACCTTCAATGCGATTGGGACTCTGTAAATAACTTACGCTTTGAAAATCGCGTGATACGGGAGCAGGAACTGCATTGAAAAATACTTTTTCGAGCCGGTCACCCCAACTACTCTCTCCGCTGATCTCATACATTTTCTGATAGGACCAGGCTGATGCTGCCACATTACAGGTCTCTGTACATCGGGTCGATCCAATACCTGCCAGGAACTCCTCCGAAGAAGCCACTCCATGGGGTTGCAGGTGGTTTTCTTCCATCCATTCAAGGCAGGTCCGTGTGGCCTGCAGATGCTCTTTGTTACCGGTCCAGGGATAGACAAGGGCCGGCACCCGGATATTTTCGTAAAAGATCACACCGTGCCCGTTGGGTATATCCCCGGCAATCCACTCATGGACGACGCTGTCAAACCCTGGATCCGAGCTGATAGCCAGAACCCTCTCCAGTATCTCTCTCCTGCCGCTCATCATATAGGTCTCCAGCATGGGATCGATGTTTACTACCCCGGAAACGGGATAGAAATCGACCGGAAGCTGAGGCAGGGGATAGTCGCTGTATGCCTTTACAAGAGCATCCAGGATCCTTTTATTCCCGGTAGCCTGGTAATAGGCCACCAGAGCACGCCCCATATGAGAATGTGCCCAGTTATCGAATCCATGTTCCTCTACAAAGCTTCCGGGTTTCCAGTAGATGAATGTCTCCCCACCGTTCAGCACTCCCTCCACCACAATATCGAGCCGCTCTTTTATCTTCCCGGTCAGGGCAGAGTCCTGCATGATATAGGCCAGGCGTACCGCTCCGTCCATCCAGTAAGCACTCTGTTCCAGGGGCCAGCCGGTTCCGTCTGCTGATATGCCCCCCCTCGCTTCAAATCCTGTACCCTTCCATCCGTTCTCAAATACCGGATCCAGTTCATCCAGATGTCCGGTAATCCCTTTGAGGGCGGCACCGGCCCAATCGTCTATCCAGCCCCCGGGTTGTATGGCTCCGGGGGGTAACGGGATAAACGACGGGGGAGCAAGCGCTCCGCTGTCACCATAGATCACCTGTTTTTTTTGTTCAATCATGTTCTCAGTAAAATCTTCCCTGTTTTCAATACAGGAGGTGATCCAGAGTAACCCGACACTGATAAACAGGGTTGTTCGTTTCATTTTGTTTTATTTTATTACGATGAATATACTCAAAAAGGATGAACAGCGAAAAATGCTAAATTTGCTTTCAAAGAAGGAAAGACCCCGGAGATGACCGGATGCGAAGGGACCTCGCAAATATTCAAATAAGTGCTACAAAATCAAAAACGAGTCAATCATGAGTAATCTGCCTAAGATTAAGTTTGCAAATTCCGGGGAATATATAACCAGGCTGATAAGTGGAGGGAATCCGCTTTGTGGTAATTCACATTTCTCCCTGGAGATGGACGATAGCATGAGAAAGTACTTCACTGCTGAACAAGTCGTGAAATACCTTCATCAAATTGAAAAATCCGGGATTAATACTTTGCAAGCACGTGGAGATTACCATCGTATTCTGCACTGGCTTGAACTTTTCAGGCGTGAAGGCGGAAAATTACATTGGATTGCTCAAACTGCATCAGAGATGTCTGATATCTTTCAGAATATCAGAATTATTGCCGCAGCTGGCGCTACAGGCATTTACCACCATGGAACCCAGACAGATAAATTCTGGCAAGAGGGATGCATAGATAAGACAAATGATTATTTGAAATGTATTCGTGATAGCGGTTTGCAGGTCGGGCTGGGTACGCATATTCCGGAAGTTATCGAATACGCCGAGGAAAAGGGGTGGGACATTGATTTCTATATGGCGAGCGCTTACAATCTTAGTCGGGATCCCAGAGAAAGCGCGTTAGTTTCAAAAAAACAAGTAGATGCCTCTTCTGAACGTTTTCTTGAAGAGGACCCCCCAAGAATGTACCAAGTAATCCGCGCGACTGACAAAATGTGTTTGGCTTTCAAGATACTTGCTGCCAACCGGATGTGCCAAAGTCAGGAAAATGTGTCAAAAGCTTTCCATACTGCTTTTGAAAATATAAAGCCCAAAGATGCTGTTGTTGTTGGAATGTATCCTGAACACTTTGACCAGATTACAGCAAACGTTGAGTATACAATTCAGGCATGTGCGTCTGTAAAAAACAGTTAAATACAGGCATCGAACAAAACCTTGCAGAAATCAATTTTCATTCTAAACAGATGAAACGTCCATTACAATAATTACATTAATATAACCCGTTGTGCTATTAAGAAGCCAACGCATATTTTAAAAGGTTCAACGGTTTCTCGTTCTTATAATTGATGTACTGTAACATTGTTACAGCAGTGATTTTGCAGAGGATGCGTACTGAAAGACCTTTTGTTGTCTTGGCATAGTTTCTCTTTAGCATCAGCTGATCGCAGAGTTGGGAGAAGAGTGTTTCAATGCGTTTTCGTGATTTCATAAATATAAATGGAAGAGGTTCTTTGTCATGCTGACCAGACTTTACAGGGGTGAACAATTTGATTTGCCTGGTTGTAAACAAATCCTGTTGAATGGGTTCTGAAACATATCCTTTATCTGCGAGTAAAACACAATCTGCTATTTTTGAGTGCTTTACTTCATTCAGGAAATGGATATCGTGAATGCTTGCTTTGGTTAATTCCATTGAAGAATATACACCCCTCACCGAGGTGGCTAGATGAAGTTTAAATCCATAAAAGTATGCTTTGTTAACAGCAGAGTAGCCTCAATCAGGAGCCGACTCATAGTCCTCTTTGCAGATTTTACTTCTATTTATCCTGGCATTCTTGCAGATGGGTACCGGGATTGAATCAACCAGATAGATGTTTTCGCCTTCATTCAATAGGAAAGAGATCCGGTCGTTTAATCTTGCGATTAAGTTGTCCAGTTTCCTCCTTCTTCGATTAAAGCGACTTCTGTGAATGAGATTGGGAAAATCATGGATATGATCAGATTTGATCTTCCCAAACAGGTAGTTTTCACTGTCAATACCGATAGTTTCACCCACTAATGAAAGTGTAATTATTTCACAGTCAGACATTTTAGGCTTGTTCGGATAGAAGTAGCAGTTACCGTCAGCATCAATGGAACCTTTATAAAACGATTTTGTAATGTTCAAAATCTTGTCGAAATTTGATTTGAGATTGTGCATGATAAGATAGTATTTGTGGTGAATAACTACCTTTAAATTACTGATATACAGTAATATGCACAATCTTTTTATTGATATGTTATTAACAAAATTCAATAGCACAACGGGTTATCTTAATTCATTAGTGACAAATGTCCTGGTTACGGCAATGCTGACCTGTCATCCTTAGCTATGAAATTTGCACTCTCCTTTGAGCAAGTAGCTTCAGTACTCATAGGCATCGATAAGTTATCATATTTAAAGAAATCTCTGGATGTAGCTAATGGTAATTATTTAGATAACATAACTTTAGCACAGGCAAGAAAGCTGCAGTATCCGGATCCGGAATTTCTAAACCTGCCGGAATGGGAAAAAATGGGATGGTTAACCTAAATTTAAGTGACAGATAGTTCATGAATAAGAGATCCATCATACTGCTTCTGTTTGTTTTTGCTGCAGGGTTTTCCCTGTCACATTTTGAGATCTTCCCTTTTTCAAAAAAAGCTACTTCTGATGAGGAGATCGCTCCTGTAAATTCTGAGCAAACCACTCCTTTTTATGATTATACTAAGATTGAATTGGATGAGATCATATCAGTGAGTCCTGAAAATGCATCTGCTATTCGGAGTAAAACGACACATATCATTTTCGGTACCCCTCAATTGCCTTCAGGAGTTCCCGATTCGGTATATTCAATTACCGACACTTTATATAACGATATTTCAAACCTGAAAAGCATTGAGCAGTATAAAGTCATACAGAACTACAACATCCACTCTGTCGGGTATATTTTCCACCCCAGGGAAGAGAATCACAGGTTATTTATCTACCATCAGGGACATAATGGTGATTTTCTTCTGGGTAAACATGTAATAGAATTTTTTGTAAATAAAGGTTTTACAGTGTATGCCTTCTGCATGCCATTGCTTGGGAAAAATAATGAGCCTGTGGTGACTGTTGACAAGATCGGAACCTTTAAACTGAAGACTGGCAAGGGGGGGCATGAACTAATGAAATTCCTGGATCATCCCATAAGCTTTTTTGTGACTCCGGTGCTTACCATGATCAATTATGCTCAATCTTATAATTACAAGGATATTACCATGTGTGGAATCAGCGGGGGCGGATGGACCACGACCCTTGTGTCAGCCCTGGACACCCGGATCAACAACAGTTTCCCGGTTGCCGGAACCTATCCCATGTATATCAAACTGAACGCTCCGCCTAAAAGTTATGGGGATTTTGAACAGGTTTATCCACCCTTATATCGTCAGGTTGGCTATTTAGATATGTATATACTTGGGGCTACCGGTAAGGACCGTTTTCAGGTTCAAATACTGAATTTGCACGATCCATGCTGTTTTGACGGTAGATATTCCGAGCATTACGAACCTTTTGTTCAGGAACGGGTGAAAGAATTTGAAGGGGGGTCCTTTGAGGTTATTTCAGATACAGTAAATCAGGAACACCGGATTTCTGAGTTTTCAATGGAAAAAATCTATGAGAAATTAATCCAGGTAAATTGAAATGTCTACAAAATTTGATACATCACTGGCCGATTCACAGGCTTCAGCAGTAAGGCCGGTATCTGTTAAGAAGTTTGATTTTGAAGCATATAGTGAGTATGCAGGTCAACTGGATGAACAATGCATGGCATTTTGGAAAGCGGATTCAGGTGTGTTGGTCTACCGGCGCATGCGTGTGGCCGAATGTTTCTCATATGGCTGCAGGGATATGAAAAATTCCCTTGAATTGCAGTTGGGAGCGCTCCAGGCAAGTATGCAGTATAAAGCAGATGTTCCCAATTTTCTGGAACCCTGGTACGGGATAGGAACCGTAGCCAGTGCATTTGGAGAAGATTATATCTGGCATCCCGGGGCAGCTCCTGCCATCAAACCCACATTCTCATCATTGCCGGAAATACTGGATCACAATCCACTTCCTGTGGAAAAAACATCCATTGGCAGCCATACACTGGAGATGATCGCCTACTTCATGGAACAGACCAAAGGGAGACTGCCCATTTCACTTACCGATACTCAATCGCCTCTTAATATTATCGGAAACATTTATCCAATTGACAATTTTCTCATGGATATGCTCATCATCCCTGATAAGGCTGGCGAGGTGCTGAAGATACTGGCTGATCTGATCATTGACTTCAATAAATTGCAGCGCAAACTAATCGGGGATGCACTTGTATATCCGGGACACGGTTTTTCTGCCTCAAGAGCATGGCAGGGATTGGGCATGAGTGATGATAATGCCATTATGGTCTCACCCGAAGATTATCTCAAAACAGCCGTTCCATCCGCAAAAAGGGTTGCTGATGAATTTGGGGGACTGGCATTTCATTCCTGCGGCAACTGGGAGCAGTGGATAGAGGCCGTATTGAATATCAATGGTTTGCTGATGGCCGATGGAGCTTTTTCCGCAGAGACCGATCCGGATGCAAACAGTGATCTGGAGTCATTTCACAAATTTGCGCATACGGGAATCATCCTGAATGCACGCATGGTGGGAAGTCCAAAGGTAATTGAAGAACAGGTGAGAAAATTATGGGTCCCGGGCATGAAACTCATTGTGGTCACCTATTGCAAAACACCCGAAGAACAGGATCAGGCCTATCGTCTGATTCATGAAATAGCCGATTCGAAATAAAAACTATTCTTGTCATGAAAAAAAACGCAATCATAACTCTTATTATCTCCATTCTTTTTAGCCTTCCAGCAGCTCTCTTCTCTCAGGACTTCCGGAAAGAGTTCTTCCAGGGAAACTGGGTGGAAAATATTGGTTTTAAGGGCTATGAATTTAAGACTGACACCTTCAATGTGATGGATTACGGGGCGAAAAACAAGGGAATATTCCTCACAACCAAAGAGATCCAGGACGCCATTGATGCCTGTGAACTGAACGGTGGAGGGGTGGTCTATATCCCCGACGGGGCCTACCATGTCGGGAGCCTTTTTCTGAAAAGCAATATTCACCTGCTGCTGGGAGACAGCGTCCGCCTGCTGGGAAGCATGGACCTGGATGATTACAGGAAACAACACACCCGGATAGCGGGTGTGGAAATGGAATGGCCCATGGCCATGATCAATGTTGTGGATGCCATCAATGTAAAGATCTCGGGCAGTGGTACCGTAAATGGACGGGGAAAACCTTTCTGGGCCGAGTTCTGGAATTCGCGGTACGTGTATGAAGCAAAAGGAGTCCGCTGGGCCATAGATTACGATATCGAACGTCCCCGGATGATCCTGATCCAGGAATCATCCAATGTGCATATCACCGGGCTTACCCTAAAAGAGTCTGCATTCTGGACCGTGCACCTGCTCTATTCCAACCGTGTTACCGTGGACCGGGTCACCATACGCAACAATATGGATGGGGAACACGGGCCCAGCACCGATGGAATTGATATCGATTCTTCAGAAGATATCCTGGTGGAACAGTGCAATATCGATTGTAATGATGATAACTTCTGCCTGAAAGCCGGCAGGGATGCGGACGGGCTCCGGGTGAACCGCCCATGCAGGTACATTGTACTCAGGCATAACATCACCCGTGGCGGAGAGGGTTTGTTCTCGCTGGGTAGTGAAACATCCGGAGGGATCAACCATGTGTATGTACACGATATGAAAGCTGAAGGGACCAATGCCGGCATCAGGTTCAAGTCTGCACGTACAAGGGGCGGAGTACTGGAAGATATCCTGGTTGAGAATGTGGAGATCGTTGATGTGGATTATGTATTCCGGATCAGCATGAACTGGAACCCTGCATACAGCTACACAGAATTGCCGGAAGGGTTTGCATATGAGAGCATTCCGGAAAAATGGCGACTCATGTTACAAAGAGTTGAACCTGAGGAGAAGGGATATTGCAGGATCAGAAACGTTCTGATTAGTAACCTGGAGGCCAGGGACTGTGAACAGGCATTTTTTGTGGAAGGCTTCGAACATGTGCCAGTGGAAGGGCTCCGCTTCGAATATACCCGTGTATCCGCCACATCCGGGGGAACCATCACCTATGCGAAAGGATGGGAAGCAAAGAATGCAAGCTTCATTTTCGAAAATGGGAAGGCCCCGGAGATGACCGGATGCAAAGGGATCTCACAGATATTCAAATAAATACATGAAATCTAAAATAACTTAACAGATGAAAACCACTCTTTACATATTGCTCTTGATTTTAGCTACAGCTCTTCACGGCCAGGATGAGGTTGTGGATATTGACTCCCGCCGGGAACTGTTTGTGGATCATTTTATGATTGAGAAACTGGACGGGGTGGAACTGAAAATACACGAACCAAGAGATGCCGGCAAGGTGCTTGCGTTCGACAAACCCTGGGAGGGGCCTTTTTGCGGAGCTGTTACCATCATCAAAGATGACTCTGTCTATCGGATGTATTACTCGGGCCGGCCATCGATAGTAAACGTGGAACATACGACTACCACATGTTATGCAGAGTCTGAGGATGGGATCCTCTGGAGAAAACCGGATCTCGGGATCCATGAGGTGATGGGAACATACGATAACAATGTGATCTTTGCCGGGGTCGGTTGGTACGGCAATTTCAGCCCCTTCCTGGATACCCGGGAAGGGATCGATCCTTCCATGCGGTATAAGGCACTTGGCGGAGACCTGGCATTGGTGCCCAGTGCATCGAAGGATGGCATTCACTGGGATTTCATACAGGAAAAACCGGTATTTGAATATGGCCATTTTGATTCCCAGAATGTCGCTTTCTGGTCGGAGGAGGAGCAGTGCTACCTATGCTACTTCAGGGATTGGATCCGTGTAGACGGTAAAAAATACCGGACGGTCAGCCGGACCACCTCCAAAGATTTTATCAACTGGACCGATCCGGTTGAAATGGATTTCGGGGATACCCCCCATGAACAGATCTACACCCAGCAGACCCATCCCTATTTCCGGGCGCCCCATATTTACATCTCACTGGCGGCCAGGCTTCAGGAAGGAAAAAAGGTACTGACGGACGAAGAGGCCGAAGCGCTGGGTGTGCATCCGGCTCAATCCAACGATTGTTCCGATTTAGTACTGATGAGCTCCAGGGGAGGAAACAGGTATTACAGGACCTTTTTAGAAAGCTTTATTCGCCCGGGAATGGGAAAGCATAACTGGACCTCCCGGTCCAATTACCCGGCCCTGAATGTGGTTCAGACCGGTTCGGAAGAGATGTCAGTTTATGTGCGCAAAGATTACACCCAGGTCACTGCTCACGTGAGACGGTATACCTTGCGGCTGGACGGTTTTGTTTCTGTTCATGCCCCCTATAAGGGAGGGGAGATGATCACCAGGCCCTTCCGTTTCACGGGGGATACACTCAGGCTGAATTACGCCACCTCGGCTGCCGGTTCTCTCAGAGTGGAATTACAAAGCCCTGAAGGAGAAGCTTTGGAGGGTTTTGAACTGGAGAACTCCGTGGAGATCGTCGGCGATGAATTACTAAAAGCAGTAAGCTGGAAGTGCAATCCGGATCTGTCCACCCTGTCTGGTCAGCCGGTCAGGCTCCGCTTTGTGATGAAGGATGCCGATCTTTATAGTATGAAATTTGAACAAAGCAATCATAATTGCTTATTATGAAACAAAATATATATCTGTTGAGATCAGGATTGGGTTTTATGGCCGCTCTTCTGTTCACAACAATACCAGCAGAGACACAAATCCTGGATGAGGGTGATACAGCGCCTGCCGATATTGGTTCCCGGCTGGAGTTGTTTGTAGATAATTTTCTTATCGAAGAGCTGAATAATGTACAGCTCATGCTGCATAAACCCAAAGATGAAGGTCCGGTCCTCTTTTATGATAAACCCTGGGAGGGGCCCTTCAGCGGAAATACGACTGTCATAAAGGATGGTGATTTATTCAGGTTATACTACAAAGGGTGGCCACAGGAAATAAGGAATGCTAACCTGGAGACCACCTGTTATGCCGAGTCCCGGGACGGGATCCACTGGACCAAACCCGATCTGGGTCTCTATACCGTTCAGGGAACGGATCAAAACAATGTGGTCCTTGCCGATATGTACTGGGTATCATTCAATATCAGTCCATTTCTCGACACCCGGGAAGGAGTTGATCCATCTGAGCGCTACAAAGCCCTGGGTGGGGATTTCCTCGGATTGTATGCCTTCACTTCGCCGGATGGCATTCACTGGAACCTCGTAAGCCAGGATCCGGTGTATATTAAAGGCCGGCATCTGGATGCACAAGTTTCCCCCTTCTGGTCTGAAGAGGAGCAGCAATATATCTGTTACTACAGGAAATGGATACGGGTGGATGGCAAAAGATACAGGACCATCGGCCGCACCACCTCCAAAGATTTTATTCACTGGACCCATCCGGTGGAGATGGAATACGGAGATACTCCCAGGGAACAGATTGCTACCACACAGACCCATCCCTACTTCCGGGCACCTCACATCTACATTGCACTAGCTGCACGGTTGAGGCCCGAAAAGCAGGAGAAGAGTCTGGAAGAGGCCCTGCGGCAGAATACGGATCTGACATATTCAAAGGAGTACTCAGATGGCGTGCTGATGAGTTCCAGAGGAGGAAACCGGTTTGACCGCACCTTTATGGAGCCTTTTATTCAATCATCCCCCAGTAACTATCCGGCCCTGAATGTGGTTCAGACAGCTCGGGAGGAAATGTCACTCTATGTGAACCAGCATTATGGAGAGCCCAATTCCCGCCTGCAACGTTATACCCTGCGCCTCGACGGATTTGCATCGGTACACGCTTCCGGGAGGGGGGGAGAGATGATCACCAAACCGTTCCGTTTCACCGGAAAAACACTCTACCTCAACTATACAACCTCCCGCTCCGGATTCATCAAAGTCGAAATACTCAACCCTGAAGGGAAAATTATGAAAGGCTTTGAACTGGAAAAAACCAAAGAACTGACCGGAGACAATATCAGAAAGGCTGTAAGCTGGGAGGAGAGTCCCTATCTGGCCAAACTCTCAGGTCAAGCGATAAGGCTCCGCTTTGTGATGAAGGATGCCGATCTCTACTCCCTGAAATTTGAATAACCTCTCTTTTTTGTATCATCTATTTTACTTCATTGGATTGGGATTGGCTTCGCCGATACTGTTAGTGTTCTCTTTATTCACGATCAGCTGCTCTATAGGCGGAAGGTCCGGGAAAGTCTGATGAGGTTCTTCCTGGTACCAGTAGGCCACCGATGCCAGATCATCCTGCAGGGGATCATATTTTCTTCCCAGACTATCAGTTTGCCAACCCAGGCTCTGAATGGTGACCTTCAGGTCGTTTTCAAAGCGTATGGGATCGAGAATATGCCAGCGGTACTGCCCGATCTTGGTTTCGAAAGAGATCTCCGGATTGTCTTTAAAGTAATGAAACCCGGTATAGGGGCTGTCGAATTCCTTATACTGTCTCACTCCGTTTTCATCAAAATAATCGGCATAGTTATAGGAGCCGCAGAAGTAATCCTCTTCTCCTGTTCCGCAGATGGTAGGGAAATCGGTATCGCCATCCATGTAAAATTTGATCTCTCCTTCACCCCACCAACCGGTCCTGTAGGTTCCGTGGGCCAGGTAGGTACCCACATATTGTCCTTTCCCCCTGATGTTATCCACAATGGTATATACCTCCTTGTGAGGAAGACGGTGTACCCTGTTCCACCGGGCATGAAAATAGGCGGCATGGTCGGGGAGATCAGTAAGGGTATAATCTACCTGGTAATAGATATCCATGGTCCTGTCGGCCAGATTCTCCAGGGTAATCCTGGCTCTCTTGCGGAAAGGCATCTGCCAGTAGCTGTTGTAGCCGGTGCGGGGATTTACGCAAACGGCCAGGGACTGGATGCTCGGTGCATTCTTGGGGCCCCATCCTGCGGCAAAGAAATCGCTCACTGGAACCTCTACCGATGGTTCGGATTCATCGTCCCAGTACATCCTCAGAATCATCCAGCGCTCCACACTGCTGGTGATCCAGAAATGCTGAATGGCTCCCTCTCCCTCTATATCAGCAAGAACGAACTCTTCGCCCGGTTCAATATGGATGTATGGATTCACCTTCCACCCCTGTCCAAGGTCACGGGCTGCTTCTGCAGCATTACCCTCCTCCAGGGTCGCCATTCCTCCCCTGCCTTTCTCTCCGGTGAAGTTTTCCGGACTGATGGAGCGGGATTTGGCATCGGACATAAGGAAGAGGTTTCCCATGTTGAGATCAAGCCCGTTGAATTTTTCGGGTTCTTCCTTACAGCCCGAAAACAGAACTATTAAGGCTATTACAACAATTAATATATTTTTCATCATATCTGCTTATATCGATTCAGAAACTTATTCTCTGTATTTTCTAACCTTTTCCATCAGCCGGTTTACCCCATTCACATCCTTGTCAGAATTAACCACGTATAATACCCCCCCGGGCAGCGCATTTCTTTTTAGGTGATCTTCAAATTTCTGGTCATCAACTTTGACGACCAAAGGAACATCTCCAGCCTCTGCTTTTAAATCAGGAAGCAGATCAAAAGCCAGCGGATTATCCTTTTCATCCAACATGTAGATGGCCTTTAAATCTTTTAGTTTGGAGACAGCTTTTAAAAGATGACGCCCATTGCTGTGGAGATGCAACACCCCGCCATCGAACTGGTTGAACATTTTTTCGATGTTTTCCTTTCCCCACTGTTCGTAATCATCCACCGAGGTCATATGAAACGGGTCGACACTTTCGGAGACAATCCTGCCCGGTATCCACTGTACCATGTTGCTGAATGTCCCGTTTTTATAAGAAGGTGTATTCTCGAAAAATGCTTTCTGAACCTCAATGTTCAGTTGAAGAGCAAAATCAATGACCTGCTGTACCTTTTCCGGACATTCGAAAAGACTTAAGTAGCTCTTTGTTGCACCCACAAGTTCAAAGACAAAATTAAGTGAATCGATCAGGATAAAATGGCTGATACCGAATTTATTCTCAGACACTTCTGAAAATATCTCAAGCTGCCGCAGGTACTTTTGAAACCATGGATGCTGGTTGTCGAACGGCCCTGGTTGAAACGACTCAAGGTTGTCATACATGGGCTTTACCATCGAGGAGATCCATCCTTTATCCGGGTCTCTTAAAAACTGAATATCACCACCGATCAACGCACCGTATAGACCCTGGTCAAATTCGCTCAGATAGGCGGAAGGAATATTGTCGTCCTCTGCCAGTATTTTCTCTTTCAACAGACTCTCCCAGAAATGTGCCCGTTCCAGAGGATCAGGGTAGGAGGTATACCCTGCCATGTGGTTTGCACGGAACTCATCAATCGTCTCACTATGAATTTTAAAGTTTGCAAATATCTGATCGGAGGCTTTCCTTTCGTAAAATGGCTTGAGCCGTTCAATGACGCTATCACTATTCTTTTTGTACTCTATTTCATTCATTTCAATTGCACTATTTTTTTTGCATATCCTTGATAACTTTATTTGCCATCTTTATCATGACTGAGGAGGAGATAATATTGAGTATTTTCTTGGTTGCAGTACCTGCTTTCATGCGGGTTGAACCTGCCACTACCTCATTCCCGGAGTTCATGGGAATAGTGAAATCGTAAAAGGGTAATACCTCTCCACAAGGGTCTCTCTGTATCATCACCGATAAAGCGCCCCTGTGCTTTGCAAAGGCAAGCGCAGACTTTACATAGTATGCAGTTCCGCTGGCCGTTATTCCAATAACCACATCCTGTGCGGTAATATTCAGAAGTAAAATCTCAGGAACAGCGCTCGCATCCTTCTCAAAATCGGACTCAATTTCGATGGATGCATCCGCTATCCCACCTGCAATCAGGCATAATATCCGATCTTCAGGAAATCCATAAGTAGATGGGATCTCAACCGTATCCATGGCTGCAATCCGACCGCTGGTTCCTGCTCCCACGTAGATCACTCTTCCCCCGCTGTTCAACCTCTCCGCAACGTGGTCTGCCACTTCAGTGATAATGGGCAAACTCTCTTCAAACGAACGACCTGCTTCCTGTTCCGTTTCCCAAAAAATCTTTGTCAGATCCGGGGTGGATAATTTCTCCAACCGCAAATCTTTCTGCCAGGGAACCTCCGTCTTTATATCATCATAAGGTTGGGGAATCCAGTTTTCCCGGGCTATCGCTTCGCCCATAGCCAGGGAAATGGCGCCAATAAGCTGCAGTCTGTTTCCATGATCTAAAATTTTTGACATCACCGGTTCATCCAGTTCAACAGGAATTTTCCCGAGTCTGGAATTAAGCACTTCTTCCAGGGGAAAATTGCATGCCGATGCCGCTTCAGTAAGTCCCCCGCAAATCATTACTTCATCAAGATTATAAAGAATCCCGGCTGTATTAATGACATCGACCAGGTTATGAATATACCGGTCCCTGGCTTCACTGTGTGAAGGATGTGTAAGCACCTCTATCAGGTTATTCCCGGCATCTTCAGCGGCCAGTTTTGATGCACTGGCAATGCCATCATAAAATCCTGAGGGAGTTCTGATGCTTCCCAGCAAAGTGAGATTTTTCCCCGGCCTCCACCTTCTGCCGTTTCTCCATATGGCAAAACCGAGTCCTGTTCCGACAGGCATGATCCCTACCGTTTTATCTCCCCTCAGAAGACCCAGTTCAGCTAATCCAATGGAGGCTGCATCTGCATCATTGATCACAGAAACCGGGCATTTGAATTCCTCTTCCAGGACTTCTATCCATTCACTGTTTTTTAATGCCGTTAAATGCCCGGCTGCATGGGTCACCCTCTTCCCGGCATAATCAACAATCCCACCTGTTGAAATGCCGATGCCCCCAAGCGTTCTGCCGCCTATATTAAGAGCCCGGCAAATCTGTTTTATTGCTTCTGTTAACTGGTCAATGGCGGATGATTCATCCAGCGGACTTTTCACCCTGACTATTTGAATATCTGGCAATCGCTTTTCCCAGTCCAGGATTTCCTGCCCCGGATCGACGATGCTACTCCCCTTGATCCAGGTTCCTCCGATATCCAATCCCAAATAGTATAATGGCATTCTTTTTATCTTTGGTTAACATGTTTCATTAGTGATATTTCTTAAAAAGCTCGGATACAACTTTTACAGGTTCTTCCACAGGTTCAGAAGGGAATTCATTCTGTTTTCTGGTCCATGCATCTTCCCATGCATAGAAATCGATCTCTACGGTTTTTTCGCCTTTCAATTCCTTCTGCAATTTCTTAAAAAACATTTCCCATCGCGGGTAATAGAAATCCTTCAGCAGTCCGCTCCATTCTCGGTGAGCATAATCATGCAGGTAACTATCCGTTCCCCATATGGTAATATGGGTGCGGGCATTCCATTCATAGTATTGTTTCTCTTCGGGTGTACTTCCTTTCTCTTTGGCAAGCTCAAGCCACCTTCCCAGCGTAAATAGTTTTTGTGTAGCCAGCAACCGGTCCTGGTCCGAAATTAATTCAAGAAATTGACCTGTAAGTTTATCAAACAGTTCAAGATCCTTTTCCTGATAAGCCCGGACAATATCCTTGTGAAGCAAGTACCCCCGGTTGGCCAATACCTGCCGGGTATAATCAACCAGGTCGTATTGGAAGGTTTCCAGATGCCCCAATCTGGATTTCTGGGACAATAACAAAGGCCAGGCCTTTTCAAACTTCTCCGGCTCATAATATAGTCTTGTTTCCCCCCAGGTGGAGGCCCCTTTTATCTTTAGAGAAGGACGGGCACAAAACACCGACTCCGAAACCCCTTCCTGATACAGGGTACAATTATATGCTGTCTGATGCAGTATCTCCCATGCCTGTTCCATCTCGGGGATGGAGTGCCCGTAACGATACCGGGAATAGGCTTTGACCCATTCGACCGGATCGATTTTTTCGTTGTGCCAGGGCAGTTCGAAGAGCAGTTCGTACATTATTGGGTTGTTTTCAATCCCTTCCATGGTGGCACCAATACCAATTTTTTCGTTCCCCAGCGGGTGCGACTCTGATAGTTCCCAGCGCTTTACCATATCGTCTATTCTTCCATACATGCCCACATTGCCTCCAAAATTATGTAGCATGCACCAGATCCACTGGTGGTTATTGAATCCTTCCTCCCGGGATAAGCGTGAGTCCGGATCTCCCCATTGGGGCAATACCTCTGCCCAGAGATCCAGCACGATCAGATCACCTGGCTTTAAATGCTCGATCATTTCCTTCCGGGGATTGGCCTGCCAACCCTGGATGATCCATTTGGAACCCGGACTGGCTTTTTTCATGGCCTTCACCACGCCGGTTCCCGCTTCTTTCAGGTCCACCCCGGCAACACTTCCCCCATGGAAAATGGGATCGGCATTATAATAACTGGCTGTTCCGAACAGTTTTCGCTGCTCCTCGTAATAGATAGCGGCGATTTCATGAAACAGGGAATCTGAGGGGCTAATAAAACCGGAACGCTGAAAATCACTAAAAAAGCCGGGATCATGGATGTTTGCATCAGGAAATTGCTTTTTAAGCGAATAGGGGATCATGCCTCCAAACCCGTGGAAGACGGGTTGCATGCCGTATTCTTCCATACGGGCCTGGATCTTTTTTCGCAGTTCGACCTGTCGGTCGATCCATGACTGGGGCAGCGGTCCCCTCCAGGATTCCATCACATTCATCAAAGTGAAAGGAATATAGGATGGGCCCGGCAAGAAATCAAAAGCCTCTTCTTCAGAATAGCCCAGACGCCTCAGGGTATTTTGCCAAACCGCTTCCTCCCCCACGATCATCAGCGGCATATTGACGCCATGAAGGGCCATCCAGTCGATTTCCTGCTCCCATCTTTCCCAATCCCACCAGGCAGTGGAATAGCCAAAAGTGCAATAATTGAAATTGTACCGGTGTGGAAGGTCGGTCTCTTTCCTTACTTTTTCTACAATAACGGGCAGTTGTTCCGGCAACGTCAGATTGTTCCCGCACCATGAAACCATTGCCTGGCCATGGTACTTCAGGTACCAGTTGAAGCCGGTAGCCATGCTGACGGGATTGTTTCCCCTGATAATAATTCTCTTATTCTTTGATTCGAGCTCGAAAAAATCTTTCCCATCGGCGGATTCTATCTCCTCAAACAGGATCTGGTTTGACCTGCCGGGCAGGTAACGCTCCACCAGACCAAATAACTGTACATCCTCCTTGATTTCACTGTTGTTACAGGATATCAGTAATAAAAACAATACACTTAATATTATTTGTCTCATTATTTCATTGTTTCATAACAAGCAATGATCTGTTCTTTGTGATGGATTTCTTCTCCAACAGCTCATAGCTGTCCCGCATTGGAGTGATAATCCTTCCGGAAGAATAAGATCTGATCTTAAGCCTGGAATTCTCTCAGATTCTCTTTGATAATAATCTCTATGGGCAATAGTATTCTATCGTGAATCTTGTTCTTAAATACAAGGTGATCTATAATAGATTGAATTCCCAGGTTAGCCTGTAAAAGCGGATTCTGGAAAATAAGAAAATCAATAATCCCGGTGTTTAAATAGTGGACATTCTCCTCAAGCAGGTCGCTCCCTATTAATACCTTATCCAGCGCATGTGTGTGGAGGATCTTAGCAACCATCCACACTTTTGATGTAGTCACAAAGATACCTTTAATCTTATCCACATCGCTCAGTTTTTGCATGAGCTGCCCTTCGATCTTCTCAATACCGTCAACGGTCAGTACATGAATTTGATCAGCAACCACACCCTTGTTAACCAGGTATTGGTTGAACCCCTGCTCTTTCTCCTGCATATGTCTTGAGTTTTTAAGTTCCTCGTTGATATGCATGACCAGGTATTCATCGTCGCCGGAAAGTACTTTGTGCATCAGGCTTCCTGCAGTCTTCCCGTTCTGGAACAGATCCACTCCAATGTGCGTGATGGCACCTGAATCTTCAAGATAGGTGTTGAATGTGAAATAGGGAAGGCCAGCGTCTCTGCATTTTGAGAAAAAAACCAGTGACTCCTTATAGAAGATAGGGGCCACCAGCACCGCACTGAATTTGCCGCTCACTATTTTTTCATACTGTTGTTTGAAGTTCAGGGATTCGTATGGATTAAACAGAAATGTCTGTATAGTAATTCCAAAGGACGCGTAATCGGTGATAGCTTTATTCACTCCTTCAAAGGCCCTTTTCCAGTAAATCTCATATTGATAATCAGGCATCAGTACTGCGATCTCATACAGCACCCCTTTACGAAGTGTCTGTGCCACCAGGTTTGGCTTATAGTCGATTTTATCCAGGATAAGCTTCACTTTGGAATAGGTCTTCTTCGAGACCTTACCCCTTCCGTGAACTACCCTGTCTACTGTACCACGTGAAACCTGTGCCAGCTCAGCAATGTCTTTTAAAGTATAGACAGGTCTGTTCATTGGATGTTCAGTTTTATTGATTTTTCATTTTTTTGTATATCTCGTCAGAACGGGGATTCAGCACGATATTTCTTTTTGGGAACACCTTCAGCTCGGTGGTGTCCAGAAGTGTCACAAACTCCTCGGTCACATTTCCGTCAGCATCCAGGATACGGTTGTAATCCAGCCCCAGGTGTTTGGCCAGAAAAGGATAAACTGCTTTTCGTTTAGAGAACCCGTAATTATGTGTCTCTTCTGAAAAATGTACATTCTCCACCAGATCACCGGCTTCAAATAATTCATAAATTCCTTTTATATACGGATATTCAACTACCGGAGTATTTTTAGTCCAGTCGGTTCCGATTGATATAAGCATCAGGGGTTTTGGAGCTATTGATGCAGCAACCTCCACATTGTTGGTCTCAAAGTCGCCGTTTTTATGGATGGGCATACCGCTTTCACCAACGCATCCCCCGAAGAAATGGGCTGAAACCATCACAGCGGGTACAGATACATCGATCCGGTCATCCACGGCAGCCAGCAGAAAAGTTTGAGTCCCACCTCCAGAGGCTCCTGTCACCCCGATCCGGTCGTTATCCACAAAACCGAGAGAGGTGATGTAATCCAGAACACGGATGCTATTGTAGGTTTGTATTTGTATGGCGTTTAAAACATCGTGTTTATGGTTTACATCTTCTCCCATACCCAGCATATCCCAGGCGAAGACCACTGCCCCCATCCTGGCCAGGGATGCGCACCGGTACTGCATACCGGCCCGGAACCGCCCGTAATTATCGGGCTTATAGAAGTGACCATGTGGACAAAGAACGGCTGGTATTTTACCTTCAACCTCTTCAGGTATATAGAGATTGCCATGGATCATGTGTCCGGGCTTCACTTCCAGACCCAGGTTCTCAACGCTGTAACCATCCATTTGGTGTTTGTTTCCCCGGGTGACCTGAATTTTATACTTCCACTCAGATTTGGCAATCTGGTCCAGTTCAGCTCCCTGCCAGATGTTTTGTCTGATCTTATCCGCCCTCTTCTTCCACTCCTTTGCATTGCTGTACAGTGCTGCATACTCCTTCAGTTTCTCTGCAGCTTCTTCTTCCGTAAGATAATTCCCCATGCAGAGTTCAGCTTCACTGGTTTCAGTACCCTGCTGGTTACATGAGGTGATCAGAAGAGCAGAAGAGACGATAAAAAAAGCCGTGACCAGGCTGTTGCCGTACGGTTTAGTCCTGGGAAGCTTCTTTTGGTCCGGTTTTACACATTTCATTGCTGGTAATTTTAAAGTGGGTAAATCAAAATACGCAATGGCATAGTTCTGATGAACTTGCCATTCAGAATCTCCATGATGACGAATTTAATCATAATTTCAATATGTTCTCGTGCACATATACCTAATTTCACTATTTTGCAACATATAAATCTGTATTAGACAAATAAAACTGTGATTTAAAAAATTTTATGGGCATAGCCATTTTTATCTTTCTGCTTTTCACAGCTGTTGGCTGTACTCAAAACAAAATAGAAAGGAACAACTTGTTTAAGCAAAATACACTTTCCATTTACTGGGAAAAAGCATGGCCCTTCTATAACGAAAAGGATTACAGCTTCATGATGGAGAGGATTTTATAGAACAACGAGCCATAAATTGACCCCATTGTTATTAGATTTATATCTAAACCTTTAATTCAAACGAAACTCAATATAGATTACTAAATAACAAAACCCAGAACATGAAACAACTGTTACTAACTGCCGTAGCCCTGATACTCATCTTATCGGGCTGTAAACAGGAACCTGAAAAATTCAACGGGCTCGATCTGAATACGGGAAACCTCTATCGCGTCTCTGATGCCCAAACCCGCTCCATCAGCCCTGAAAACCTTACCGGGGAGAAGGGGAAAGGGGGGATGGCCACCCTGGAAGAAGGTATTGCAGGTAAACAAGCCCGGGAACTGGGACAGGGATGGAAGGTGAATCCCCGTATCAATATTGAACCGGGCGAAGAGTTTACCCTGGCCGAAATAGAGGGAGAAGGTGCCATTCAGCATATTTGGATGACAACCGGAAACAAGCGCTTAACCATTATCAGGTTTTACTGGGATGATGAAACGGAACCCTCTGTTGAGGTTCCTGTGGGTGATTTCTTTGCATCGGGATGGGGCCCTTCCTGTCTGCCAAGAATCCAGTCTCAGGTAGTGTGCGTAAATCCGGGAAACGGATTTAACTGTTATTGGCAGATGCCTTTCCACAAAAAGGCCAGAATCACCATGGAAAATCTGGATGACAGAGTGATAAGCGTCTACTATCAGATCGATTATACGCTCACCGATATACCGGATGATGCCGGGTACTTCCATGCACAATTTAACAGGGTTCACCCAATGCCATACAAGGAGGTGTATACCATTGTGGATAATATTGGTGGGAAGGGACATTATGTGGGTACTTACATTGCTCATGGAGCCTATAGCGACTATTGGTGGGGAGAAGGGGAGATTAAGTTTTTTATGGATGGTGATACAGAGTTTCCCACAATCTGCGGGACCGGTGAAGAGGATTACTTCTGCGGATCCTATTGTTATAAACACCATTTTGATGAAAATGGGATCAGGCAATATGAGGAATTTGACGGTCCATATGCAGGCTTCCATTACTTTAAAGACAATCCGGAAATATCATACGAAACAAAGATCGGGCAGTATCGCTGGCATATTCTCGATCCCATTCGATTTGAAAATGACCTGAAAGTGACCATGCAGTGCCTGGGATGGATGAAACAGGAAATTAAAGGGCTCTCGTTTGCAGATGACCACTACCTCACTCTTCAGGATGATATGGCATCGGTTGCCTACTGGTATCAGCTGGAGCCTCACAATCCCTTTCCCGATCTTCTTTCAAAAGAGGATCTGATCATTAAGAAGGAGAATCCCAATCTGTTTGAGGGATTCGTATTTGAATAGAGCAACTCTTAAATGATGAAACTAAGACAAATTCTGACTATCGCACTTATTGGCATGCTGGCTTTTGCATCTATTTCATGTTCAAACCGGTCAGAGGGACCCTCTGACAGCTCTTCCGAATT
>JBDLIX010000083.1:0-22440 GCA_039714655.1 Bacteroidota bacterium | reverse complement strand
CTCAGTCTCTTCAGTTTTATTCCCATTAGTATTGTATAAATTAAGTATGCGACCATTTACGGCCCAGTCATCGGCTGTTTTGTCCCATGTATAGGAATACGTTGAATCGAGTACAATCAGACTATCCGCCTGGCAAAAGAGGTTAATAGAGAAGGCGGCTATAAATAAGGATATGTAGATTTTTTTCATGTCTGTTGGGTTTTGTGGCTATCCACTACCAACCTCGGCGATCACTCGATTTTCCCATCCTTTGCCAACCGCTCAAAGATTCTGGGATTTAGCCGGGGATCAGGATCTTTCTGCCAATAATCACTTTGATAATGAAATTTAATATCTATCTCATTGTCTTCCAGACTATCAATTTCGTAATGTGGTTCATCAATGTAAACCCAATTTACCGGCCTCGAAAACCCCCCATTCCAAAACCAACCACAGTAGATGGGATCATTATCCAAGGTAACCATAAACATACTGCTATACTTTTCATCAAAACTTAATTCCATAATCTTTAGGGAATCATGAGAAATCCCAAGGGTCAGTTTATGTGAACCTGTATCATATTTTAATATATCGTCATATCGAAGGAGTGGAGTTTCCTCTAGTGCAATCGTATCAAGATCCAAAGTGCTATAATCCTTTTGTATATCATGAAAATATGGAGTATCAACTCTGAATATCTCAAACCCGGCATTAGGTTGTATATCATCGTCATTGCAATCGCAGGATATCAAAAGCAATCCGATTAAAACGGGTATTGTCAGGTGTGTTTTCATAACTATCATTTTTTATAAGATTCACATTTGCACGTTTTAGTTGCTTGTTAATAGCATTCCCCGGCCCTTGTTCCATATAATATAAAAGGGCCAGGGAATTTTTACTATCGTATCACATCAAATCTTATGGTGCGAATTTCTTTTTCAGCCTCAATTCTGCAGATGTATGCTCCAATGGCAATATCTTCTAAATTGATATTGAACGTATAGTCTCCTGATATTGTCTTTGTAACTGATTTAAGCGTCTTTCCGGTAAGATCGCTGATTTTGAGCACAACTTCAGTTTGTTGTAACCCAATAAGCTCAATGTGTACAATATTTCCAGCCGGATTGGGATACAGATTGATTGACGGGTTTTGATCTAAGGTTAAGACATCTGTAACAGCATTTTTATTCTGTTCCCTTTCTAATTCCTTTTCAAGTTCCCCTAATAGAGCGGCAATGTAATATATATAATTCGCTCTTTGCGATGGGATAGTATGATTAGTTATCGATTCCTGATTTTGTTTCCGCAGAATATCCACCATTTTCCATAAGTACTCTTTCTTGGTTAGATCCTCAATTAAAAGAAGATTTAGCTCTTCACCTTCTAAAAACAATTTAAATACAAGTGGCCATGCTTCTCTGCCTAAGTTTTCGCAATAATCCAATAATGCCTTGTATTGTTTACTCTTTGCAAACATTCTTGGATTACTGTGATGAATTAGATCAGGATCATCCCAGGTATTTTTCCAGAATTCATACAGCTCTTCAAATCTCGTTTTGTCTGAAAAGGCTTCCACCATTTGATTCATTAAGTTTAGCTCGTCAGTAGTCAGGTTTGCAGTATTAAAAATAATTGCCGACTTTTTCGTAGGTGGTGTTGGACCAGTTGTATAGCCCGTTTTCATATAATACCATTGAATTGAACCGTACCCACTAAGTTTATCTTTTGGATGAAATAAGCGCTCATAGCCTACACCGTATTTGCTTTCCCAATCATAACCATGTGGCTGGTCATTGGCAGGTTTTTTAACAGACGCATGTTCAAAGTAATTGGTTCCATCTCCCCAGAGTGCAACACATGCCCAGGGTTGGTATTCGTCCATTCTGGTAAAATTCATTACCTGCCCAGTATGTCTAGCCAAAATACTGTCACCATCACACCAGTTTGCATAATAATTATCGAAGGAAAATAGTTCATGATACGGACTATTCAATTGGTCATATGCATTCCAGGGATTACCGGCATTTGAAGGCCAGAACCAATGTTCTCCAAAACTGTGCACAATACCTCCGGACCAAGCAATGCAATTATACGTGTTTGTAGATGGGGCTGACTGAATAGCATCGTTTGGATTTGAAACCTTATTACTAATTGCACTATTCTTACAATTCATATACAAATCACAATTGCCGATGGGATAATATGATGAATGACTGGATACAATGAGTGCCCTGACATTTGTACTGGTGTTTTTACGTATCCTGGAATTATTTCCCCAGTCAAAACCGCTGGAAACATTCCAGTCATCGTTATATGCGATTATCTCACCGGGATTGCCTGTTTGATCCTCCAGCCAGATGTGACTGTCACCATTAATATCCAGGTCAGCGGTAAACCAGTTTAATGTTTCTGTAACTGTTTTAGTACATTCAATCCTGCTACCCCAAACAGCACAATTGGATGTGTGAAAATATGTAGAAGTGCCGACGGAGACTTTCAAATCACAAGTACCACCTGATGTTCCTGCTTTTCTTATGAAGACATAATAAAATCCGCCGTGCGAGCCAATGTCTACCGTTAATTTAGCATTTACTCCATCAGAAGCACCGTTATCATCAGTCCATGATAAATCGGGCTGCGGATTAAGCTTGTTCACCACATGAATCACCGGATCAGTACCGTTTGTAATATTGCTCGTTTCAAATATAAAGATTTCATCATCCTCTAAAAGCATCGTAGAGTAATACGAGTATTTAAAGTTCACATCCATCTCATGGTTATAATTGCCTCCAGGATTAGGTAAAGTATACTTTAATCCGCCTGCGGCGGACGATGCTGCAGCCGCCTTTTTTTGATTGTAAGTCTCTGAGTTGTTTCATTTTCGCTGGATTATCTGTTCATTGGCATTGGGGGTTAAAGATTTTTTTACTTAGTCTGAACAACTTGCAAATCTATCTCCATTGTATCAGGTATAAAATATCTAATAACCTGAATACAGGGATATGGCCCAACAGTAATAAGAAGTATACAGGAATAATCCTGAGCTGAATTCCAAAAATTAAGTTACGAAATTATTCCTACTACCCCCCCCTTTTTTTTTACATGCTGTAGAACATGTATGTAGAATCCCAATATTAAAATGAAGAAACGAAATGATTCTGGTCGATAGGGTAAGCCTTGAAGTGAGAGAGCCGGTAGCAATTGCTACCAGCTCTCTTTTTCATTATGAAATCTTTTACTTTCGACTTTCGACTTTCAACTTTCGACTTTACACTGTGTAAGTTGAGGAGCTGGTATCACCTCCCCGACCAGTCCAGTTGGTGTGAAAGAATTCCCCCCTGGGTTTGTCCACGCGTTCATAGGTGTGGGCACCGAAATAGTCACGCTGGGCCTGCAACATGTTGGCCGGAAGTCGTGCTGAGCGATAGCCGTCAAAATAGTTGAGAGCCGTCGTAAAGGCAGGAATGGGAATCCCATTGGTAAGTGCGGTAGCTACTACCCTGCGCCATCCGGCCTGGGCAACTTCAACCTTCTCTTTAAAGAATGGATCCAATAAGAGGTTGGGTAGCTCCGGGTTCTCATCGAAAGCCTCTTTGATCTTACCCAGGAAGACAGACCGGATAATACATCCACCCCTCCACAGCAGTGCGGTCCCCCCGTAATTCAATTTCCAGTCATACTCTTTTGCAGCTTCCCTCAACAGGGTATATCCCTGGGCGTAGGAGACGATTTTAGACGCATAGAGTGCACTCTTTATATCATCAATGAATGCGGCCTTATCCCCTTTGAAAGAGGGAACCGGACCAGCAAGCACTTTTGAGGCTTCCACACGCTCTTCCTTCAGTGCTGACAGGCACCGGGCAAACACCGATTCCCCGATCAGGGTAAGCGGGATCCCCAGGTTCAATGCCTCAATCCCGGTCCACTTCCCGGTCCCCTTTTGTCCGGCCGTGTCCAGGATCATCTCAACCAATGGTCCGCCATCCTCATCTTTGTATCCCAGGATATCCCTTGTAATCTCTATCAGATAGCTATCCAGGTCTCCTTCGTTCCACTCCTTAAAAACCTGGTGCATTTCATCTGCATTCATGCCTAGCAGGTTTTTCATCAGGTTATATGCCTCGCTTATCAGCTGCATATCCCCGTATTCGATGCCGTTGTGAACCATCTTCACAAAGTGACCGGCACCATCATCCCCTACCCAATCACAACATGGGGTTCCATCTTCCACTTTTGCTGAAATTGCCTGGAAGATCTTCTTCACATGAGGCCAGGCGTCAGCAGACCCGCCGGGCATAATGGACGGCCCCATCAGGGCACCCTCTTCACCACCTGAAACACCGGTTCCGATGAAAAGCAATCCCTTGCTTTCCACATATTTGGTTCTCCTGATGGTATCCGGGAAATGGGAATTACCTCCGTCAATGATGATATCTCCCTCCTCCAGGTGTGGAAGCAGCATCTCGATAAAATCATCCACGGGTTTACCGGCTTTTACAAGCATCATCACTTTCCTGGGACGCTCCAGTGAAGCGATAAACTCCTCAATGGTATGTCCTCCAATGAAGTTTTTGTCCTTTCCCCGGCCATTGATAAATTTATCCACTTTTTCAACAGTTCGGTTGTAGACAGCTACAGTAAATCCGTTCCGTTCCATGTTCAGAACAAGATTCTCACCCATAACAGCCAGACCAATCAGGCCTATGTCAGCTTTTGTTTTCATTTCTGATGAATTGTTTTTGTTTTAATACTGAAATCATTTATAGTTAATCCTGTTATACACAATAGTCAGACAGTACCGAGAATCCCAGTTTTTCCAGCTGCGCTGTAATCTCCTTGTATCCCTGGAACAACCGGACGGAATAGGCATGAGGTTCCCTTCTTAAAGGATATTCGCCTCTTAATCGTTCAAATTCCCCCGGATCGTCTCTTAATCGCCTGTCGTCTGAAGTCACATCATAACTCTTTCTGTAGAGTTCCCACATCAGCTCTTTTGGCTCCTGCTGTGAGATATCTGCAAAGAGTTCAGCTTCAACAGGGACTGGGATGAGATCCGGCTCCCAAAGATCAAGTCCCAGATTAAAAAAGTGACTGATGGCCCTGACTGACATGGTGGTTCCATTGGCTTTCCCATCCAGAGAATAGCCTGCAATATGAGGCGTGCCAACTGTTATGGCATCCAGTAATTCCAGGTTGATCCCTGGTTCGTTTTCGAAAACATCCAGGACCACATCTGAAAGTTTTCCACCCCGGATTGCTTCAAGCAAAGCGCTCTCTTCCAATACAGCCCCACGGGAGGTATTGAGCAGTATCGCACCCTTTTGTATCTGCTGAAAAAAATCGCTGTTACCCATCCGGAAGGTGTTATCCTCTCCACCTCTGTTCAAAGGAACATGAAGTGTAATGATATGGGCCTGATCCAGAATCTCCTCAAGCCCCACAAAATCATCTCCCCCTTCATTGCGTTTCCTTGGTGGATCATTAAGCAGTACATTCATTCCCAGGACTTTTGCAGCTGCGGCTACCTTGCTGCCCACATTGCCAACTCCTACCACACCCAGGGTGAGTCTGGTAAGATCCAGATTCCGGACTCTTGCCAGGTAAAGGAGTGTTGATACGATGTATTGCTGGACTGAGGAGGAGTTGCATCCGGGTGCATTGGTCCATTGGATCCCTTCAGCGTTGCAGTATTGGGTATCAATATGATCATAACCTATGGTTGCGGAAGCAATGAAACGTACTTTTGTACCTTCCAGCAGATTCCGGTCACACAGCGTCCGGGTACGCGTAATCAATCCATCTGCTTCCAAAAGGTCACTTTTTGAAATTTTTCCACCCGGCAGATAATCGACCCGGGCTACCCCCTCAAGGGCACCTTTCAAAAAAGGGATTTTATCATCAGCTACAATTCGGATCACGCTTCTCTTATTTGAATTTTTCCTTCCAGGACCATAATCCAAGGGCTGGATTTGAAATATAAAATATCTCTTCACCATCGGGCATGGTATTGAATCCATCCTGTAGAACACCGGGATCGTACCTATGGATCATCTCACCCAGGGAAGCAAAGTTGTAATTGACCGATTCAATCTCCTCCTTTGAGATATGGCCGGGACAATAGGTCACAGAGAACCGCTCCTCGGTGGAACCATGAATCAGGTGCGCTGCAGCACTGAGATTTTGTTTCAGATCCTCATTTTCATCCACAGCCTTTAAAATTTCCGGAGTGGTCTGGTAGCCATATTTCCGTATCAAATGATCAATCTCTTTGTCCTCCCCGAACTCTTTCAAACCGGGGGCCAGCACCACCAATTCTCCTCCATCGGCAATAGCCATACGGGTCCTGTAGATACTCTTATTGCCCAACCATGTACTTTTAAACTCTTCGGGTTCAAGATAGACCACCACCTTATCCAGGGGTTTCTCAAGCATCTGGAAGTTGACCTGCAGAGAAAGCTCCGATGCTTTAATAAAACAGGCTTCGTCATCCCCGATATAGAGCCCACGTACTACCAGTTCTCCCGTCTGAGCTCGTCCGATCACTGTTTGGATATACAACAGGGGCAGATGGCTGGAAAAATGATCGGATGCATAGTTAAGAACCTGCCTTACAGGCGTATCTGCCCGGCCCATCATGCGTTCCATGCCATACGCCGCTCCCAGGAAATGACTTTTGTTAATCCCTTCGGGACCTCCGGTACCCACAAAAATATTTTTATTATAATTGGCCATCCCAACTACCTCATGAGGAACCACCTGGCCAACAGAAAGGATCAGATCATGACCACCTTCCACCAATAACCTGTTTACCTGTGCCGGCCATGAATAAGCAACCTTACCCTCAGAAACATCCTCCACAAATTGCGCAGGAACCTCACCCAGTGTAACCACATCATTTCTCCAGTCATGCACCCTGAAAAGTGAACGGGGAGCTGATCCAAACATTTTCCCTATCTCCTGATCTGTCATGGCCACATGGGTTCCAAGTGCCGGTAGTATATCCGTCATTGCCTCACCATAATACTCACAGGCATATTCCGTAAGCAAACCTGCTTTGCTGTAATACCTTGTAATATCCGGTGGAATGGCCAGCACCCTGTTTCGAGGTCCAACCTTATCCAATGCTAAATGAAGCGCTTCCCTGATCTCCTGATCAGTGAGCACTGTATCCTGACTCCCTTTTTCGAAATATATCATCTTTCAAGATCCTAATCAATTTACAATTAAACTCCACCAAAAGCACTGTAACCCCCATCAATTGGAATGCAAATCCCCGTAATAAACCTGCTCAGGTCTGACAACAGGTAGAGTACGGTTCCATTCAGATCGTCAGGTTCACCAAAAACACCCATGGGGGTATTGGCAATGATCTTTTCTCCTCTGGCGGTTAAATTACCAGTTTTTTCATCTGTAAGTAGAAATCGATTCTGGTTGGTGAGGAAAAATCCAGGGGCAATGGCATTCACCCTGACTCCCACCTTTGCAAAGTGGACCGAAAGCCATTCCGTAAAGTTATTAACGGAAGCTTTAGCAGCTGAATAAGCGGGGACTTTGGTCAGTGGACTGAAAGAGGTCATGGAAGAGACATTTAATACCACCCCTTTTTGGCGTGCCACCATACCTTTGGTAAAAACAAGGGTGGGTAACAACGTACCGTTAAAATTGAGATCAAACACCTTTTGAAACCCCTCCGGCTCTAATCCAAAGAATCCATCCTCCAGGTTGCTCAAGTCCTCTTCTGTAATCTCTTCCAGTTTCGTGGTAGCTTTGGGAGAATTCCCGCCAGCGCCATTGATCAGCATCTCTATCTCTCCAACTTCTGCAATGATATGATCGCGCACAGTCTCCAGTGAGTCTCTCTCCAATACATTGGCTTTTATTCCATAACTGTCCACCTTAAATTCAGAAGAGATACTTTCGGCTACCCGGGTGGCTGCCTCTTCATCGATATCCAGGATCACTGTAATCACACCCACCGAGGCCAATCCCCTTGCCATGGAAGTGCCCAGCACACCGGCTCCACCAGTAATCACGCATACTCTGTTTTTTAAATCAATAAAGGATAGATCTTCCATTTCAAATACTTTTTACTGTTTATAATAACGCAGGTTTTCCCTGGTGATGATATCGATGGGAAGCAACTGTTTTTCATCGGGTTCCCGATTGAAAGCTACCAGGTTAAAGAGCGATACGAGCCCTCTGAATGACTGTTCCTCAGGCTTTTGTGAAATCAGGAAATCGATGTAGTCCCTTTTGAGGTAATCAATACTCTCGGGTAACAGGTCATATCCCACCAACCTGACATTCATAGATCCGCGCGCTGCAAGAAAGCCGGCTACCTTGTAAACCCGGGAATTGGTAACAAAAATACCTGCCAGATCATAGTTGCTGCATATCTCATTTAGCCTCGAATGAAGCTTTTGATCATCAACACTATGAAGGTCAATGGTCAACAGATGATTCAAGCGGCCGCTGTGCTCCTCAAAATAGCTGCGGAATCCCTTTTCTCTGCTGATGATGTGGGCATAATGTTCTTTACGGGCTGACAAATTGATGATGGCTACATCCCTCTTAGGCTCTATTCCATAGTTGATCAGTTTGGCTGCCACGTATCCGCTGTGGTATGCATCCTGACCTACAAAACTCTTCACATACGGATCGTCGAGCAGGGAATTGAACAGAACCACTGGCACCTTTTCCTTCTCGCATCTTCTGAGGAAAGCAATAGATTCCTCCTGGAAAACAGGCGCAAATAAAATACCATGAATGTTGTTGTAAGGAAAGTTTTTTACACGATGCACAAAATCATCCGTGTTAAACTGATCGAAATAATAGGTTTTGATGGAGATCTTGTAATGCGATAGCTCCTCCAGTGCTTTGTTGATTCCGGATAGGGGCAATTTCCAAAACGCGTGTTCGTTAACGAGGCGTGGCATCACCACTGCAAGGTTAATCTGTCGCTTTAATGCCAATGAACTGGCCAGGATATCAGGCTTATAGCTATGCTCCTTCAATAATTTCTGAATTCGTTCCCGGGTTTCCTGCGAGACCTCCCCCCTGTTATGGATCACACGATCTACTGTGCCAATGGATACATTGGCTATTTCAGCGATATCTTTGATCCTTACTTTACTCATAAAAGCCTTATCTATTGACCTTTAAATACAATAATCTCTTTTTCCAATCACCACTAGCGTCAACAAAACTAAATAAAATATTTTGTATTTACCCAAGAAATTTAGTATTTTCGTGTTCGTACACGGAAATATTACATATTAATCTAATAAACAAACATGAGACTGGAAAAATTTTCCTTTGGTGTTGGTGACAGGTTCGCACACCAGGGTGAGGCTCAATTGAAAGCAATTATTAAAGCAAAAGAAGTTGGGATTGATATTGTACCTGTCTGGAACAAATCCAACAGAGAACATCAGATTATCCATTCCTCACCGGTGGATACCAGGAATGAAGCCGACGCCGCAGTGAGAAGGCAGCAATGGGATAATCCCTACTATGTGGATGCGGACCATATCAATCTGAAGACCGTGGACCCATATATTGACCATTCCAACTTCTTCACCCTTGACGTAGCAGATTATATCGGCAGCGAGGTCTCCGAGACTGAAATCAATGATTTTCTTCGTCTCGCTGCCCCCTATGAAGGAAATCTGGTGATCCCTGGCATTGCGGATCCCTTCATTGTGACCAGCACAGAACTGACGGTCATTACCAAAAATTTCCTGGGTGCCGTGCGTGAGGCTGCTGCCATATACAACCATATTGCATCCAAAAAAGGAGCAGATAACTTCATTGCGGAAGTATCCATGGATGAAGTTGAAAATCCCCAGACTCCTGTTGAACTGTTCTTCATCCTGTTGATGATCAAACAGTACGGCATTCCTGCTCAAACCATTGCACCCAAGTTCACTGGCAGGTTTAATAAAGGAGTTGATTACGTTGGGGACGTGGATCAATTCAAAAAAGAGTTTGAACAGGACCTTCTGGTCATAGATCATGCTGTTAAAACCTTTGATCTTTCCGATAATCTCAAGCTGAGTGTTCACTCGGGGAGTGATAAATTCACCATCTATCCAATCATGGGCGAACTTATCGATAAATATGATAAAGGGATCCATGTGAAGACTGCAGGTACTACATGGCTTGAGGAGGTGATAGGCCTTGCCATGGCAGGCGGGGAAGCCCTGCAATTGGCCCGGACAATCTATACCCGCGCCTATGAACGTCAGGAAGAATTATGCGGACCCTATGCAACTGTAATTGATATCGATCCCACTACCCTTCCTTCCCCTTCGGAAGTGGATCAATGGGACGGAGAGAGATTTGCCAACACCCTGCGACACATACCTGGTCATCCCGAATATCATGCCGGTTTCAGGCAACTGATCCACGTGGGCTACAAAGTGGCTGCTGAGATGGGAAATGAGTTCTTGTCCATGCTGAGGCAACACAGTGAAGTGGTAGGAGAACAGGTGATGACCAACATTTACGACAGGCACATCCGCAGGCTATTTGGATTTTAAATTGTCATTACACAATGATTAATTAAGAATTAACCATGAAAAAATTTCTGGACAAAGATTTCCTGCTGGAGAGTGATACTGCACAGCGCCTCTATCATGGGGCTGCCAGTCAGATGCCGATCATTGATTATCACTGTCATTTAATCCCCGAACAGATAGCAGGGGATATCAAATTTGAGAATCTTACTCAGATCTGGCTCGCCGGCGACCACTATAAATGGCGGGCAATGAGGGCCAATGGGGTGGATGAGAAGTATTGCACCGGTGATGCAACCGATGAGGAGAAATTTATGAAATGGGCAGAGTGCGTACCTGAAACTTTGCGAAATCCATTGTATCACTGGACACACCTGGAGCTCCAACGTTATTTTGGCATCACCGATCTGCTGAATCCAGCTTCTGCCAAAGAGATATATGACCGGGCCAATGAGATGCTGGGAAGTGATGAATTCAGTGTGAGGAACCTGATCCGAAAAATGAATGTGGAGGTAATCTGCACAACAGACGATCCGGTGGATACACTGGAGCATCATCAAAAGATAAAAGAAGATGGATTCGAGACAGCCGTTTATCCAGCCTGGCGTCCGGATAAAGCCATGACTGTTGATGATCCAAAAAGTTATAACCGGTACCTTGAGAAACTGGAAGAAGCCTCGGAAAGCTCCATTTCAACTTATATGGACCTGCTTACAGCACTGTGTAAACGCCATGAGTTTTTCCATGAAATGGGATGCAGAATATCGGACCATGGCATGGAGATGTTCTATGCAGAAGATTTTGATCACCTGGAAATCGAAAAGATTTTCCTGAAAGTCAGATCCGGCAGGAACCTCAATGAGGAAGAGATCCGAAAATTTAAGTCAGCCATGTTGATCGAACTGGCAGCATTGGATCACGAAAAGGATTGGGCACAACAGTTTCACGTGGGTGCAATCCGAAACAACAACAAACGACGATTTCATCAATTGGGACCCGATACAGGATTTGACTCAATAGGAGATTTTCATATGGCTCGTACCATGTCAAGATTCTTCGATCGACTGGAGGAGCTGGATCAACTGGCCAAAACCATCGTTTATAATCTCAATCCGGTCGACAATGCCCTCATGGTAACCATGGTCAATAACTTCAACGATGGAACCACCCCTGGAAAAATGCAATTTGGTTCAGGATGGTGGTTCATGGATCAAAAACAGGGTATGACTGATCAGATAAATACCCTCTCATCACTGGGATTATTAAGTAAGTTTGTGGGGATGCTCACCGACTCCAGAAGTTTCATGTCCTATCCAAGGCACGAATATTTCAGAAGGATCCTGTGTAACCTGATAGGTAGAGATGTTGAAAATGGAGAACTGCCGGATGACCTGGAGTTGCTGAAAAACCTGGTAAAGAACATAAGCTACTTCAATGCAAAAAATTATTTCGGGTTTTAGCCGTTATATATTTGTAATTTTACCTGAATTAATTGTATCTCTTTGTGAGAAAACTGGCAAGTATATTGACATTGCTGTTTGGATTAATGCCAATTGCAATGTCTCAGGGAATACGCGGTGATATCCGGGATATGAATGGGGAACCGGTTCCTTATGCCTCCATTTTTATTAAAGAACTGACCCGGGGGACCACCTGTAATGCCCTGGGTCTGTTTTCATTGCCTCTGCCTGAAGGAGACTATACCATCTTTTTTCGCAGCCTGGGGTATACAGAGGTCACCAAGAGCATTGAGGTGAAGGAAGGTTATACAGATCTGATGATACAACTTCCGCCTCAGACCTATATGATCCCGGAAGTAAGGGTGAGTGCCAGTGGTGAGGATCCTGCCTATTGGATCATGAGAAAAACCATCGGACTGGCAAATTACCACCTGCACGAAGTCTCCAATTATGATGCAGAGATCTATATCAAAGGGACTGCTTATATTGAAAAACTACCCAAAGCCATTGCACGCAGAATCCAGGTCAATGATTTCAAGGTTGAGGAAGATGAAGCTTACATGCTCGAATCGTTGAATGAGGTTCAGTTTACAGCACCCGACAAATACAATATGCGGGTGATTGCCTCCCAGAATACCCTCCCCGGCTATACCCAGAACGTGAATCCCATGGATTATGTCAATGCAAGCCTCTACCAGCAACAAATTCAATCAGTGGTTTCACCCCTGGCCCGAAATGCCTTTTCATACTACAGATATAGTTTTGAAGGTACCTTCCTCGAAGGGAACCATATTATCAACAAGATCAAAGTGATCCCAAAACGAAAAAGCCAGCAATTGTGTGAAGGATTCCTATTTATCGTAGAAGACCTCTGGAGCCTTCACTCCTCCGATATAATGGTGAATACCATCGCCGGTGAACTATTCCTGCAGCAGTTGTATGCCAATGTGATCATGGACGCGTGGTTACCTGTAAGTCATAAAATCCAGGCCAACGTACAAATCGCAGGGGTGAAAGGAGAGGTGACCTATGTCTCATCGCTTAAGTATAGCGATGTAACCCTCAATCCCAACTTGCCAGAGACCTATTTTTCAGCGATGAATGGTCTTAAGGAAGAGCCAGAAAAGTTACAGGAAGAGAAAATCATTTCAAAAGATCAGGAAAAAATCACGGAACTGTTAAAAAAGGAGGAGTTAACCAACAGGGATGTAACCCGGCTCTCCAAATTGATGGAGAGAGAAACGGAAGAGGCCGACACCGGAAAAGAGGGGGAGGATTTGAACCAGACCGGAACAACTTTCTCAGTGGCTGATAGTGCTGTGAAAAATGATTCCCTTTTCTGGAATGAAATGCGGCCCATTCCACTTACTCCTGAGGAGCATATAACCCTGCGTGAAAGAGATTCCATCATAGGCACAAGAGTTATTACAACGAAATCTGACTCCATTCAAACAACACATAGGAAGAAAAGGCCGGTCAGGAATATTGTAATGGGCAAGACCTACATTGGGAAAAAAGGACGTTTCCGGTTTACCCATGGCGGATTGGTTGATCTGGATATGGTTGGATTTAATACGGTGGATGGATTGTACTATGGTCAGGAGTTCAGGTTGAATTGGAAACCAGACAGCATATACACAGTCAGGTCCCGCCTGCTAACCGGTTATGCGTTCCACCGAAAAGCACCCAGGATTTCATGGAACTCAGATCTACTGTATGCACCAATGGCAAGGGGAAAGATAGCTATCTACCTTAATTACCTCTCTTCGGATTTCAATGAAAGTAGCGGGATTCCAACAGCTACAAACCTGATTTACACACTTTTACTTCGGGAAAATTATCTTAAAATGTATGAACAGGTGGATGCTACCCTTTACAACCGAATTGATGTAGCAAACGGGTGGGTTCTGACCACCTCGGCCACCATAGGACAACAACATAACCTGATAAATAACAGTGATTTCTCACTGCTTTTCGGAAAGAAGAAAGAGTTTACCCCAAATATTCCAGCAGCGCTTCCACCCGATGATCCGTCACTGACAAATCATCAAAAGCTTGCGGCTCATTTCCAGTTGGAGTTCACACCCAGGCACTATTATGTGGTCCGCAACCACCGAAAAGCGATGCGTGATTCCAAATGGCCCACCTTTTCCCTGGCATATACCCAGGCTTTCCCACTGGAAGAAAATGGATGGTCGGATTATAACCTGTTCCAACTGGGCATCAGGCATCATATGGAAGTGGGATTGCTATCGAAACTTGACTGGTCCCTCCAGTCGGGATATTTCATGGATGCAAGATCGATCCATTATGCCGATTTCAAGCATTTTAAATCGAGTCCACTGCTCATTGATATGGCTGGTTTTGACCAGGCCCTGATGCTGATGGATTTTTATGAAGCCAGTACCTCAGAGTATTGGACTCAAGCGGAAGCTACACTAACATCCTCATACCTGTTGTTGAAATTCCTTCCGTGGTTTAGTGAGAGGTTGTGGAAAGAGTCGTTGGGAATTACTTATCTCTATACACCTCAGGCTCCTCACTATATACAATTGGGCTATAGCCTGAATGAATTGTTCTTCCTGGTGGACCTGGGTCTCTTTGTTGCCATCCAGGAGGGAGAGTACAAAGGATTCGGAGCCAGGCTTAATTTCAGGTTCTGAAACTGAGAATTTATTTATATTTGAGCCCTATTAAGCTTGTATGACCAGATTAAGATCCGCTCCATTCCTGCTATTCCTATTCCTATTCCTGCTCCCGGTTCTGTTGCTGGCACAACAGGATGAAGAAATTGACTGGCAATACGAGATTGATTTATTGGGTAGAGAGCTGGCCCGGAAGCATTGCAACCTCTTTTATCAAACTGATTCAACTACCTATTTCAATGCCCTTGATCACATTGCTGACAAGGCTTCGGAGCAATCACTCTTTGATATTTCAGTTCAATTGCAGCAGGTAATTGCCAGTATGGGCGATGCAAATACACGCATCAACTACCACTTCAATATTGATGCGGATGCCATTCTTCCACTGAGTTGTTACTGGTTTGAGGATGGAGTATATATTTTGCGGACCAAGATTGAACACCAGGAGATCCTTGGGAAAAAATTGACGGCCATCAACGGATTTCCACTTGAACGGATCATTGATTCTCTGGCCACTCTCATTGTGAATGAGAATCCATACCTGCTCAAATCACAATTTCCACGAATGATCACATGGACCCAGTTGCTTGATTATTTTGGATTCGGGGAGCAGATTGGTTATGAGCTGGAATATGTAGATGATCGGGGAGCTCTGGGAAAGCTATTGGTAACGTTGCCCGAAGAAGATGGAGAGGTAGTTCATGTTCAACCTGTGAAACTTCCAATGAGCTGGCAGGATCAAAAATCATACTTCCGGGATTGCTATCTTCCAGAAGATCAGATTTACTACATCCAATACAACAAGTGCTGGAGCCGGGAAGCCGAAGAGGAGAACGGATCGGGTGCCCGTGCACTTTTTATGCCATCTTTTAAAGAGTTTGAGAAACAAGTATTCCAAACCATTAAGAAGCACAAAATTGATAAACTGGTTTTCGACATGCGATTTAATGGAGGAGGGAACGCTGCTCAGGGAACGAAATTTATAAAGAAACTGACTAAGTCCAGGTTCAATGGCAAAGGAGGTTTTTATGTCATTGTAGGACGTCAGACATTCTCTTCAGCGATTATCAACACCGTCGATTTCATGGAGAACTCTGACGCACTGATTGTGGGAGAGGGAACCGGGGGAAGGCCCAACTATTATGGTGAAGTAAAAAGGTTTGTACTGCCCGAATCAAAACTGGTGGTAAACTACTCCACCAAATACTTCACACTGCTGGAAGAGAATGCGCCGTGCATTTCACCGGGTATTGAAACACCCATCCATTTTGAGCAATACATGAAAGGTACCGATCCGGCCATGGAAGCCATTCGCCAGCACTCATTTCTGCAGAATTAGTCCACGCATGATCAGGTATTGAGCCGCAATATAAGTGAGCATGATCCAGAATCCTGCCAGCGAAAACTCCTCATAAAACTTATTGATTGCGAGCATGCTGTCTGAGATTAAAAACAGCAGTGAACCGGCAAAAACCAGTATAAAACTTAAATGGTTAACCCGTCCATGCCGGTTCAGTGCCATCATAGACATTCCCATAAGCGAGAGCGCATAGACTAAGATGACAGGTTTCATAATACCTTCCAGACCCGGATAGAGAAGATAATAGATCCCAGCCACATAAGCTATAAACAAAAGCCCTGTAACCAGGTTCTTCTGAAGGTAACCCTTCCCTCCTTTCTCACTGTACTTCGCAAAAATGTATATGTAAGTGAGTTGTGCAAAAAAGAAGCCCCCCACACCAGCATAGAACAATAGTTCACTTTTTGGTGAAAACATCAGGAAGTTATCGCCTAACCAGGAGAAGAAAAAAGCGATCAGCACTGGAGGGGTAATCTCCTTTTTATTTTTATATATCAGGAAGTAGAGAGCCATCCATATCATGATCAGTGGCTTCACCGGATATTCAAGGTTGATGTTGTCTGTGAATCTGCCGGTTAGTTCTACGAAAACAATGACAGCCAGCAGAAGATGCAGAAGAAGGGAGATTCGTTTTTGCATGTGGTGTGGTTTTGTTCAGCTAAATATAATAAAATGGTTTCTTAGGATCTAAATTGTAAATTTGTTCCTGCAGTTAAGAATCATGGATAAAAAGAACAGATACGGATACCTGGAAGGAATCATTGGAATTGTGGCCAACCTGATACTGTTTGGACTAAAATACTGGGTAGGTATCGTCACTGGGTCACTGGCATTGATTGCCGACGCATGGCATACCCTTTCAGATTCGGCGAGCTCGGTCATTGTCGTAGGAAGTGTAAAACTCTCCTCAAGGAAAGCAGATGAAAGGCATCCTTTCGGACACGGACGATACCAGCAAATTGCTTCCCTTTTTATAGCATTTCTCCTTGGAATTATTGCTTATGAATTTTTTACTGACTCCATAGAAAAGTTTCTTCAACACGAATCCACCCAATTTGGCATGCTTGCCATCCTTGTAACTGCTCTTTCTGTGGTTGTCAAAGAAGGGATGGCCCAATATGCATACTGGGCTTATCGGAAAACTGGATTGGAGACACTCAAAGCAGATGGCTGGCATCATCGCAGTGATGCCCTCTCGTCAGGAGTGGTGCTTATAGGGATATTGCTGGGAAATCATTTCTGGTGGATGGACAGCGTACTGGGGATTCTCATTAGTCTGATGCTCTTCTACGCTGTTTATGAGATTGTCAAACATTCAGTGGATAAACTTCTAGGAGAGAAACCCGATGATCAACTTATCGAGAAAGTGAGACAGGTGATTCAACAGGTATCTGACACGGAGATCTGCCCTCATCATTTTCACCTTCATACCTATGGTGATCACAGGGAACTGACTTTTCATATCATGCTAAGTGGTGACCTGGATATTAATTCAGGACATGAAATTGCATCCGTTATTGAAAAGAGACTCAGGGAAGAGTTGAACATTGAAACCACCATCCATGTGCAGCCGATCCCTGAGGAGCTCCATATCAGTCAGTAATTATTCTCCCTTTAAATAATCACAAAAAAATAACAAGATTTTGCGCAATCGATTGTTCACTTTTTGTAACTTTGTACAAATCACATGAACAAGCCGCACATAACCATCCATGATATTGCAAAGGAATTGAATGTTTCAGCATCCACTGTTTCCCGTGCACTGCAAAATCATCCACGGATAAGTCAGTCCACCCGTGAGGCAGTCAGGAATCTTGCAGAACGATACAATTATCAACCCAATGTGGTGGCATCTTCTTTAAGGAGAGGAAAAAGCAGAACTGTGGGGGTAATTGTCCCACGGATCAACCGGAATTTCTTTTCCAATGTGATTGGGGGTATGGAAGAAGTACTTGCTGCTTCCGGGTATCACCTGATGATTTGTCAGTCCCACGAACAGATTAAGAATGAAGCATCAGCCATTCAAACCCTGATCAATGCACGGGTGGATGCGATCCTTCTCTCCATCTCCCTGGAGACCACCGGTAACGCACATATAAAACAGCTTCAGGAGCGAGGCATCCGCTTGTTCTTCTTTGACCGCATCCTCGAAGGAACCGATGCCGGGTCAGTGGTGGTTGATGACCAGCTGGGGGCCTATCTGAATGTAAAACATCTCCTTGAGCAGGGGTACAGAAGAATTATACATGTGGCAGGAGCAGATCACATAAGTATTTACCGGGACAGGAAAAAGGGATACCTGAAAGCCATGACAGAAGCTGGTATTGATGTCCCACCCTCCTGGATCATGGAAAAACCTTTGATCCTTGAAGGCGGCGAATCGGCTTTTAAAACCGGAATTGAATTATCCAGGGTTCCCGATGCATACTTCTGTGCAGGAGATTTTGCCGCCCTGGGTGTCATGCAGGCAGCCCTGAAACAGAGACTCAGGATTCCCGGGGATCTGGGAATCACTGGTTTTGGCAATGAGCCATTTACAGCATTCCTGGAACCTTCTCTTACTACAGTGGATCAACGAGGTGGTGAAATGGGAAAAATAGTGGCAGAAATGTTCCTCCAGTGTGGTGAAAAAACCTCCCTGGCCAAGGTTTGTGAACAAATTGTCCTGAAGCCGAAGTTAATTATCAGAAATAGTTCAATAAGAAACTTATAAACCAAATTCATTATGTCAATCAATTACGAAGTCCGATTCTCCAATCATCCCGGGGATGCAAAACAATACGGAACTGAAAAACTCCGAAAGGAATTCCTGGTAGAGACCCTGATGGTTCCCGGTGAGATTAATCTGGTCTATTCCATGAATGATCGTTATATCGTTGGAGGTGCTGTCCCTGTTAACAAATTGGAATTAACCACCATTGATCCCCTGAAGTCTGAACACTTTTGTGACCGTCGAGAGCTTGGAATCATCAATGTGGGTGGTGATGCGACCATTCAAGTGGACGGAATCGATTTCGACCTTGGTTATAAAGATGCGCTTTATGTGGGTGCCGGATCCAAAAAAATCGAAATGATCAGCCGGAATGGAGATCAACCGGCACATCTCTACTTTAACTCTGCTCCAGCCCATCAATCCTTTCCCTGCAAGAGGGTTACCCTGGCCGATGCTGAGGTTATGGAACTGGGTGCCCTGGAGCAATCCAATGCCAGAAAGATCAACAAACTATTAGTAAACTCCGTTGTTGAAACCTGCCAGTTACAAATGGGAATGACAGAGCTGAAACCGGGCAGCGTGTGGAACACCATGCCTCCTCACCTGCACGACAGAAGAATGGAAGCCTATTTCTATTTTGAGGTGCCCGAGGGACAGGCCATCTCTCATTTCATGGGTGATCCGAAAGAGACCAGGCATATCTGGATGACCAACGAACAGGCAGTTATTTCACCTCCCTGGTCCATCCACTCAGCAGCAGGAACAAACAACTATATCTTCATCTGGGGAATGGCAGGAGAAAACCTCGATTATGGGGATATGGATGTGATCCAACCCAACGAACTACGTTAAAAAACAGACCATAATGAACAACTACATTTTAATCGACAGTGCGTCTGACTGGACCCGGCTGGCTCCGGGATTAAGGCGCAAACTTATCCATACAAAAAACCTGATGTTGGTGGTGGTGGAATTCACAAACGGACCAGCTGAAGTTCCTGACCCTTTCCATGATCACCCACATGAACAGGTTTCATACATTGCCGAAGGTGAACTTATACTATTTATTAAGGGTGTAGGCGAACAGAAACTACAGCAAGGTGATCTCTTTGCCATCCCATCAGGAATCCCACACACCGTTCAAACCTTAACTCCGGTAGTGAGGATCATCGACAGCTTCTCCCCCCTCCGGAAAGAGTTTTTATAACCGTATCTAAACCTAATAATTGTGTCAATGAAATTATTTGATTTAACAGGAAAAACCGCTCTGGTTACAGGCGGCACACATGGTCTGGGTATGGCCATCGCAACCGGACTGGCCCAGGCAGGAGCAACTATTGTTGTCAATGATGTGTTCGCGGACAAGTTAAAAGCAGCAAAGGAGGAGTATGCAGCCAATGGAATCATAGTCCACACCTACGAATTGGATGTGACCGATGAGAATGCCGTTGAACAAACTATTCCACACATAGAAAAAGAGGTAGGTCCCATTGATATCCTGGTGAACAACGCAGGAATTATCAAGCGGATCCCTATTCTTGAAATGAAAGCTGCAGCGTTCAGGGAGGTTCTGGATGTGGACCTTACCGGTCCTTTTATCATGTCCAAAACAGTGGCAAAAGGAATGGTGGATCGTGGTTACGGTAAAATCATCAACATGTGCTCCATGATGAGCGAACTGGGTAGAAACACCGTTTCGGCCTATGCTGCAGCCAAGGGTGGATTGAAGATGCTCACCAGGAATATGGCCACTGAATGGGCCAAATACAACATCCAGATCAATGGAATTGGTCCCGGGTATTTCGCCACTGCCCAGACTGCGCCCATACGGCTAGACGGGCATCCTTTTAACGATTTCATTATCAACCGGACCCCTGCAGGAAGATGGGGTGATCCTGAGGACCTGGCCGGAACAGCTGTTTTTCTGGCTTCGAAAGCATCTGATTTCGTGAACGGACAGGTGGTTTATGTGGATGGCGGGATCCTGGCTACCATAGGGAAACCCTCCAATGAGGAGTAGTTTACTTTGGTTTTTGAAACCTTCATTAAGAATCATCAACATGAGAATCCTTACAACCCTGTTCCTGTTCATCACTTTTCTGACTGTTTCCTGTAGTTCACAGAAGGAGATCCGTCTGATAGTCTTCAATCCGTTGGAGCAACAGCGAAATGATGCCACCATCCTTCTCTCCAGGAGTGCAATAGCAAAATGGACCCATATCCCAACGGGACTCCTGCCCTCTCTAAGTAATTTGGATGGAGAGTATATTCCATTTCAGGTGGATGACCTGGATGGAGACGGTGAATGGGATGAGCTGTTTGCCCTGACCGATATGGGGCCATCCAGTCAAATGAAACTTGTACTCAAGTTTATGGCTCCTGACAAGTTCCCTACATTTGAAGTACGCACCAACCTGAGACTTGGAGCAAACAAACCGGGTTATCCCGAACTTTTACAAGCATCCAGACTGGAGGGAGTGGCGTATCATAACTATTCCGGCGTTACCGGAGAAGCATTTCAAATGGAAGGTCCGGCCTGGGAGAATGATATGGTTGGTTTCAGGAATTATATGGACCAGAGAAATGGGATGGATATTTTCGGGAAACGAACCAGGGTGATGGTCCTTGATAGCGTAGGAGTTGCCGGAAGACAAAGTTATCATGATCCGGATCAGTGGGGAATGGATGTGCTTAAGGTTGGAACCAGCCTGGGTGCCGGAGCTATAGGATACATGCTCAACGATTCCATCTACAGGGTGGGTGACAATGGATCCGGATCCTATGATCTCCAGTTTGAAGGGTCCCAGCGCAGCCGGTTCAACCTCTCATATACAAACTGGAATGTGCAGGATTCCCTACTGGAGGTGTCCCATCAAATCGAAATAGTCGCCGGCAGGCACTATTATCAGAGCAGCGTAACCTATTCAGGATCCGATCTAAGCCTGGATCTTGTTCCCGGAATTGTGAATATGAAAAGTGATACCCTGTACGTGCTTACCTTAAACGATTACTATACAGGTTTTATAACCCATGACTACCAGGCTGAAGATACCACCCTGATGGCCATGGCAATAATGGTCCCCACTGGTTATCTGAAAGCTCATGGTGAAACCAAAAGGAGCGGTCCGGGAGTTACGCAGACATACTATGCTGTGCTTGATGCACAACCAGATCAACCTATCCCCTACAGGTTTTACGCACTGTGGGAGAAGGAAGATCCCCGCTGGGCTTCCCTGGAAGAGATCACTGACTTTCTAATATCCGAAGCAGATCGCTGGGCACAATCAGTCAGGTTCGAGATCCAATCCAACTAATTGAGATCACAGGTACACCTGCGAATACCTCCTATTATTTAAATTCTATCTTTATCAAATTATTTTTACTTTTAATGCGCAATCGATTGTGCGTTGAACATAAAAAGATTTTGCATAGCTTTGAAAATGAGAGAGATCATTGCAAACCAAGAATACAAGTAACTGGAAAAGCTTGCCAGGACCTTAGTGGAAATTATTGGCAAACTCAAAAGCTAATACAACATGACTCAATGAAGATCAGATCCATACTTATCATCCTGGTATCGGTGTTGCTGCTTATCAGTTGTACTCAACAAAAAAAGGGTAATGTTCTGAAACTGGCCCACGGTCTGGACCCCTCCCACCCTGTCCATAATGCCATGGTCTATATGGCTGACCGGTGCAAGGAGATATCCAATGGGGAGCTGACCATTGAAATCTATCCCAGTGGCCAACTCGGCTCCGAGCAACAA
>JBDLIX010000082.1:0-22578 GCA_039714655.1 Bacteroidota bacterium | reverse complement strand
ATGGACAATGCGGACAGAGTCACTTTTCAGCTCCCGGTTTTTGCTTCCGGTGCAAGCGGATGCGATAAACAGTGCTGCAATCAGGATGGCCGGCTTAACTGTAATAAATTTCAAAATGGTGTCTGGATTTAACATTTATTGATTCACCCTATATTTCCGTTTCAATTCGTCCATTTCATCTTCCAGACTGCTTCTGAGCTTTTTACTTTCCGGAGAATTGTACATATTATCAAGTTCATTGGGGTCATTCCTAAGGTCATATAGCTCTGATCCTTCATCTCCGTATTTGAATTTTATAAGTTTATAACGATCTGTCCGGATACCCTCATGGGGCCCAATCCCAAAGTTCATTTCATAAAATTTGTAATAGATGGCTTCTCGAAATGTATCTTCGCCCTTCCCTTCCAGGATTTCCCGGAAACTCTCCCCCTGAATATCTGCGGGAATTGATGCATTGGCATAGTCAAGGATGGTTGAAGCAAAATCCAGATTCAGCACCATGGCATCTGTTGTGCGCCCTTTTTCAATTCTGTTCGGGTATCTTATCAGTAGAGGCATGCGAAGCGCATGTTCATACATAAAGCGCTTGTCATACAATCCATGATCGCCAAGGAAAAACCCCTGATCAGATGTATAAACGACTATGGTGTTTTCAGATATACCCGATTGTTCCAGATAATCCAGGATCCTGCCCACATTGTCATCGACGGATGCGATACAGCCCAGGTAGTGACTCATGTACTTTTGATATACCCATTCCCTGGTTTCCTGTTGGTTCATCCCTTCAGGTATATCCCCCAGACGTTGAAAATGAAGCTCCCATAGTTTTGGCCCGACCAAAAGCCGGTGACTGCCTATCTGGGCAGCACGTGTGCTATAGTCATCATTAAATGTTTCCGGCAATGGAATATCCATATGCTCATACATCTCCATATGCTTGTCATCCGGTTCCCAGTTTGCATGAGGTGCCTTGTGATGCAACATCATGAAAAAGGGTCTGTCCGAACCTTTGCGACCCTGAAGCCAATCAATGGCTATATCTGTGATTATATCCGTTACATATCCCTGATTGGAATACCTTATTCCATTCCTGATCATATCCGGGTTGTGATAATCACCCTGACCCGGCAGAATATTGCTATAATCAAATCCGGTGGGGTCACTTATCAGATGCCATTTGCCAACCATGGCAGTTTCATATCCGGCCTTTTGAAGCAACTTTGGCAAAGTCTGCTGGCTTCCATCAAATGGTGTGTTGTTGTCAAGAACCCCGTTCATATGATTGTATTTCCCGGTAAGGATCACTGCTCTGCTGGGGGCACATATACTATTGGTACAAAAGCAATTATCAAACTGTATCCCATCTTTTGCTATCCGATCGATATTAGGAGTTTTGTTGATCATACTCCCATAAGCGCTTATGGCATGAGATGCATGATCGTCGCTCATAATGAAAAGGATGTTGGGCCGCTCATCTGGCAAATCATCTTTACATGATCCTGTGAGTACAATAGTTGCAATAAGTAAAATCGTTAAATGGAAAATAGTTCTCATAATAAAACACTTTATTACAATTAAAAAATCAAGGACTGTTCAATCTCTGACTCATTCACCAATTCAATCATGGCATGGGTTTTAAAGGGCATCGGTATAAAGCTATTAAATGATTTTCCCTGTGGATTTGCAAACAGGGCATTTTCATAGACAGCTGTTTTCCCGTGTCCCACTCCGAAGAAGTCGCCGAAAGGGGCTGATACGGCAGGTTTCTCCTCGTGATCCCAGTAGATATTGATGACCAGGCCCCTTAACATTTCGAGTGTACGGTTCCCAATGGTCATCCATATCCGGTTGATGATGCCGGAACCATCTAAATCAAGGATGGTTTTCGATTCACCCACCTTTACTGCATCACAGGCATGTCCTTTGGCACCAAAATTCTCCTTGCCTCCCTCTCCTTTGGCACCGGTCATGTTCTCAAAGCTGACCCAGCGGATTTCTGACCTACCGGTAAACTCATAGAGGGTTTGAGGTAATATTTCCTCTTTTTTATCTGATTTCCTGCTGTCTATACTGATGTATAGTGCTGTAGCAGCAAGCAGAATGCTGATGATTGCAGGAAAGTTTTTTTTCATGGCGGAATTCAGGGTTAATATCACCCATAAATGTAAGTAAAAAAAACATATTGTGCACGTGCACGCTTCTATTTTCCCACAACTGCCACAGGTTGATTGATATCCGACAGTGCATGATCCGTTATCTCTGCTGCCGCAGCCAAAAGGTAAGCGCGGATATTATTGGAGGGTTCAGTTTTTGCTACATCCTTGTTCTCATTGATACCATTATTACTGGTATTGCATGCCGAGATGAGGATTCCGGTGATACAGAACAGTGTTGGGAACAGATTTTTTTTCATAACAGGTAATTTAATGTAATAACTCCATATGAATTGATCAATGTACATACAGCATCTTGCCAGGTTCCAGGCTGTTCTCCAGTACCAGGCTGAATCCGTTCCAGCTCCAGTTTGTATTTCTTTTGTTTGCAACTACAAGCGTAATGGTATTCATTCCTGTGTTGAGCCTGGCATTCACCTCAATTTGCTCAAAAGAATCATACTTGTCAAATTCAGATTTCTCACCTATCAGTTTGCTGCCCAGGTATACCTTCACAGGATCGTCGCAGCCAATGATGAATTTGGTGTCGCTGCTCTTTTCCACCCATACTTTTGTCGTAGCCACCATACAGCAATTGGTGGCATTAGACCCTCCTGTGGGAGGAATGGTATGGTTATACTGACGGTAGGCATGACAAAGATCCAGAAATCCGTTCTGTGCATCAGAGTGCCACTTCCTGGCCGGAAACTCCCAGAATGATAGGGATGGCCTGATATATACTGTAGAAGGCAACTCCTTCCCGGGAGCTATATCATCAAAATATTCCAGTTTGAAAGGACCTGTAAGCTCATAGGTTAAATCTTTGAAAGTTTCTCTCTTGATCTCCTTCTGATACCAAAGAGCAACAGCAGCCGGCATGACCCCTTTGAAAGCACCCCAGTTAAAAACAAATGACTCTTTGAAAGGGATCGGCATTTCAATATGATGCCTGCTTCGCGCACTGTGAGTGGGACAATCTGTATAAGGAGCGCTCACCCCGATCCGCATGTATGCATGGTGGAAATAGTCCTCACCGCAGATACCATGAAGCTGTCCTGCTGTCGGAGATCCTGCATCAAAGAAAATATTATCACCGCCCCCATGGTCATGATTTGTATTAAACAGATTCACTCCCACAAAATGCCCTTCACCCCGCACATTCAACACCTCAAAATCCTCATACCCTTTGGAAACCTCTGTACTGGCTTCTGCATTGAAATAGTACATATTGTCGATCTCGTCCGGATTCTCTTCATATTCTATGGTAATTACCACCGGATATTCAGAATGAAATTCGATCTCATCCATAAAATATTGCAACTGGATCAATGCCCGTTTCTTAAAAGGCATGGGAAACCAGATAATCCCTTCGTTGCCAATCCGCTGCACCCCGGCCGTATTGAACTGGTTGATCATGTATTTCAGCGGCACATTGACCTGAAAATCCAGATTATCAACAAACTTGGCCTTATCCGTATAGCCACTCTCATCATCAAAGGAAGCCCGAAACAACAGTTTATCAATGTATCCGCTCTTAATACTTATCTTGCGAATTACCGCCGGTCCGTCGATAAGAATATTCTGTGGCCAGTTTGCGACTTTAAACTCTTTAACCAATTTCCTGCAGACAGGCTTCTTCTTATTTTTCCCCTCAAAATTGCCGGTGGGGACAAGCTCGATACCATCCTTTCCGTTAACCTGTTTCCACATCGTTTTATCCGGGTTGCTTTTGAGCATATAATCGACTTGAAAATAGGGACCATCTTTATCTGATTCGTATTCTGCATCGATCCGGATATAGTGCTGAAAAGGGATGGGCAGGTAGAGACTCGCGCTTTTCCCATCCAGGAAACCGCCCCAGGGAACAGCTTCGTTGCTCAGCTTTTGAGCAGCAGCTGCCACTTCCCGATCCGTTCCGACCAAGATAGGTTCCGGATTATCATCCACATAAATCCAGAGTTTTAACACATCCCGGTCGTCCCTATGGGTGGCCCAGATGCGGGTGATCTCCCCTGGTTGGTTAAGCTCCAGGACAGTCCCTTTTTCATAGGGATCAGGGAATGGATTCATCGTACACTTACCCGGCCTGTACTCCTTAGGGAAGGGCAGATTGTCAAAATAGAGATCACGCGCCAACTGCATGGAGGCATTGTTTTGAGCAATACTTGAAACAAGCATAAGCATGACCATCACTGTTGCTGAAAAAATCTTTAAAAAATGCAATGCTTTCATATTCGATCTGTTTTACTTCATTGGATTGGGGTTCTCTTTATTCACGATCAGCTGCTCTATGGGAGGCAGATCCGGGAAGGTCTGGTGAGGCTCCTCCTGGTACCAGTAGGCCACAGAGGCCATGTCGTCCTGCAGGCACTGGTATTTTCTTCCCAGACTATCGGTTTGCCAGCCCAGGCTCTGAATGGTGACCTTCATGTCGTTTTCAAAACGTATGGGATCGAGAATGTGCCAGCGGTACTGCCCGATCTTGGTTTCAAAAGAGATCTCCGGATTGTCTTTAAAGTAATGAAACCCTGTATAGGGGCTGTCGAATTCCTTATACTGTCTCACTTCGTTTTTATCAAAATAGTCGGCATAGTTATAGGATCCGCAGAAGTAATCCTCTTCTCCTGTTCCACAGATGGTAGGGAAATCCGTATCCCCATCCATATAGAATTTGATCTCTCCTTCACCCCACCACCCGGTCCTGTATGTTCCGTGGGCCAGGTAGGTACCCACATATTGTCCTTTCCCCCTGATGTTATCCACAATGGTATATACCTCCTTGTGAGGAAGATGGTGTACCCTGTTCCACCGGGCGTGAAAGTAAGCGGCATGGTCGGGGACATCAGTAAGGGTATAATCGACCTGGTAATATATATCCATGGTCCTGTCGGCCAGATTCTCCAGGGTAATCCTGGCCCTCTTGCGGAAAGGCATCTGCCAGTAGCTGTTGTAGCCGGTGCGGGGGTTGACGCAAATGGCCAGGGACTGGATGCTCGGTGCATTTTTGGGGCCCCATCCAGCGGCAAAGAAATCGCTCACGGGCACCTCCACCGATGGTTCGGTTTCATCGTCCCAGTACATCCTCAGGATCATCCAGCGCTCCACACTGCTGGTGATCCAGAAATGCTGAATGGCTCCTTCTCCCTCTATATCAGCAAGGACGAACTCTTCGCCCGGTTCAATATGAATGTATGGATTCACCTTCCATCCCTGTCCAAGGTCACGGGCAGCTTCTGCAGCATTACCCTCCTCCAGGGTCGCCATTCCTCCCCTGCCTTTCTCTCCGGTGAAGTTTTCCGGACTGATGGAGCGGGATTTGGCATCGGACATAAGACAGAGGTTTCCCATGTTGAGATCAAGCCCGTTGAATTTTTCGGATTCTTCCTTGCAGCCTGTAAACAGGACAAACAGTAAGGTCATTGTGGCAAATAATCTGTTTTTCATCATAATTAAAATTTGTTAATCTTGTTGTGGTTGATTTAGATGCCCGGCGGGCCGCAGGCGGAAAAAAGCACCAAGATCTTTATACCGGGTAGTGCGCCGGTTCAGGTCCGGTTTAGCCACAATACCGCCGTTCCACAGGACATTGAAGTCAAACATGTGGTCGGGCCACCCTAATCCGCTATGGCTATCCTCCATCTCCTGCCAATAATGAATCGCTTCATCCAGGGTGGGTTCAACACCGGTTACCTGACGTTGGGTATCGGTGCTCAGAACCGAGTTTGCGAGCTCAGCGGAGCTAATCTTGAGCCCTTCTGGATCGACGGGACCAGAGGAATCTTCTGCGCCATTGGCGCATGCGGGAATGGCCGCCAGTCCTGTGAAAGCCGCTGATCCGGCTCCTGCTGTCTTAAGAAAATGGCTTCGTTTCATTATTCTGTTTTTTAGATATATAAATATATAGAAAAAAACACATTGTTCACGTGCACGCTTTCAAATCAATTTCCGTATTTTTACTCATAAGGTAACTGGTTATTCATTTTCTATTTAGCTGATGGTTTATGACAACTCATAAGAGAAGCATTGAACAGTTTAAGATCATACAGGAGTACATAATGGTGGCAACCGGGATAAATCGTTTTCAGATTCAGATACTGAACCTTCATGACCCCTGCTGTTTTGAGAAAATTTCGTCTTTCCATAGGGTTTGTTTTATAATGAAACGTTAGGGCTTCACTACATCAGAATTTAATATTTCAAAGCTGTCATCACATCTTTTCTGGGATGTAAACTCAGAAAAACTAAAGGTGGAATATGATTTTCCATTCATTGTCAAGCGAATTCTCGAATATGGTTTAATTGGTGACTGGAAGTTGCTTTCCGAATGTTTTAGCCTGGACGAGATTACAGCAGTTGCAAAGAATTTCAGAGATTTGGACAGCAAGTCGCTAAGCTTTATCTCAACTCTTGCTGATGAGCCAAAAGAGAATTTTCGATGCTATACTACAAAGCAGTTGCCCCCCCCACACTGGAACTCCTGAAACGTCTGCTCCAATTGGAGGTCTTCAGGGAGATGCGTCTGGTGGGTGGTACTTCCCTGGCCCTGCAACTGGGACACCGGAAGTCGATAGACATAGACCTTTTCGGATCCCTGGAAACAGATGATCTTGCAGTTTCAGATGCGTTAAAATCATTTCGGGGTGTTACAATCATTCAGAAAACTGAAAATATTTCCATCTATTCTATTGAGGGCATTAAAGTGGATATTGTGAATTACCCTTACCCGTGGCTGTCGGATGTAAAAGTGGAGAATGGAATCAGATTGGCGCATATCGAAGATATTGCAGCCATGAAGCTATCGGCCATAACCGGTAGGGGCACAAAGAAGGATTTTGTTGACATATCGATCCTCCTCAGGCAGTTCAGCCTGAAACAGATGCTTGAATTCTACTCACGGAAGTATTATGACGGTTCTGAATTCCTTGTTCTAAAAAGCCTGGGGTATTTCGAGGATGTTGATCCTGAACCCGATCCTATCATGTTGCACAAAATGGATTGGGCAACCATAAAAAGAGGGATTGTTACTTCGCTGAAAAACTATTATCCGTAATTGCAGGAAGGTGCCGGTAGTACTTAACCTGCGGTCCCTCACGGAACCAGGTCAGTGTATCCTGCAGGGTGGGTTCAACTCCGGTTACCTGACGTTGGGTATCGGTGCTGAGAACTGAGTTTGCGAGCTCAGCGGAGCTAATCTTGAGCCCTTCTGGATCGACGGGACCAGAGGAATCTTCTGGAGTGTTGAAGGACCATACAACGTTGCAGCAACTCCGTTATCCGGGGTTGTCATCCACATATGCATGATGTAGTTTGGGATTGCACGATTCAGGTGGTTTATCCCTGCGGCAACAGAAAAAGCAGGTTCTTCAATGCGGTGGTGATGGCCTTTTCATAATTAGTCATGTCATCTATATGCAGGATGTATCGCTCCGGGGACTGTTCGCCCAATTCCCACTCGGTGTGACCGCTATCTTCACTGCCTATCGTGGCGGGGACAAAGGAGAAAACGGAAGCTCTTTTGGAGTTCAGCGGGACAATATCCCCTTTTGCGGTCACTTTTTTCCCGGCAGCATGAAGAAAACCAGCCGTACACCACATCAACCTGTGAAGGGCCCCCTTCGAAGCCAGCAAGCGCTGATCCGGTTCACCATTCAGATACTCCAGCCATTTATGGGATTTCGCCTGTCCTAACATAAAAAGAAAGAAATTGAGTACCCTTTTGGGAAGCAGAGGCAGAATATCACCTTGCAGGAACTTATAGTAAGAACTATATTCGCCAACCTCATTGATCCCCGGTTCATGATCGCAGGGGAGCCAGTAAAGCGGACAGGGTACATCGAATATGGCTGCATAGGAAGAGACATCCAGGCTGGCATTATAATCAGGCGGTGTCTCTCTCTTTCTCAACGCAATTCCGGCATTCAGATAAATGGCTTTGCATTTCTCTTTAAACAGGGCGGGCTCTTTTTTTGCAGCAAGGGCAATGTTTGTGGCCGCACCCACAATATTGATGACCACGGGAGAGGGTGACTTTTTCAATGTATCGATAATCCAGTTAATCCCCTGGTGTTCCATGCGATTTGCATCGGGCTGAATATCATTTCTGTATTTCATGGGATGAGGAGCGCCGATAACCGACGGGATCACCAGTCCGGTGAGATAATTCATCTGTGCGATTCCCATCACATCAGGATCCCCGAATGTCCGCCTCGGGGGCCAGTCAATGACGATACCTTTCAGATCAACACTTCCTGAATATGCCAGTGCATAAACACTGGCCAGATCCCAGTGGTCGTCCGGATCTCCATGATGATGATAGAGGTCAGCCGCGTGGATCATTGGAACGGCACCCGCAAATGTTTCTTTTGACTTATGGTCTTGCATCCCGCTGGCCGGCAGGCTCATTGCTGCTAAACCTGCCGATCCGGCTCCTGTTGTTTTAATAAAATTGCGTCTTTTCATGGGGTCCAATTATTTCTTATAAATATATGAATATAATTGATATCGTGCTCGTGCACAATGCATTTTCTGAAAATCATAAGTAAAAGGCAGAGGCTCTATTGCAATCGCAGATTATTCTCAATTCGGCGATTCAAAACATCCAGCATAACCGGCTGTTTCTTGACCCTGGCAACCAGCAAATAGAGTACCTCGATAAGACAAACCTGCAGAAAGAAAGAGGAGATGGCTGCTGCACGCATCTTGGTCTCTTTAAAGGCAGTTAATAACTGATAGTCACATGCTTTCATAGCAGATATTGAATATCTCCGGCAAATAGTAATTTCTCATTTTCTATAAAGTTTTGAATTAAATAATTATGATTATTGGTTTTTCAGGTCGTTAAACATCTCCAGCGCCTGTTCAGGTTTCATATCTTCATGAACCACTTTATAAACGGCTTTCATCATTGCCTCCGGGGCATCACTCTGGAAAATATTTCTGCCCATATCTACTCCGGCGGCACCCTCCTGTACTGCCTTGTAAGCCATGGTCAGCGCATCCAGTTCTCCAATTTTCTTACCCCCTGCCATGACGATGGGAACAGGACATGAAGCCGTAACAGTATCGAAATCCTCCGGTACATAATAGGTCTTGACAAACTGGGCTCCCAGTTCTGCACAGATTCTGGTAGCCAGCCTGAAATACTTGGCATCCCGAACCATCTCCTTCCCCACCGCAGTCACAGCCAGAATGGGGATTCCATATCTGAGTCCCATATCCACAAGCTTGGTCATGTTCTGTACGGTGCGGGTTTCATGCTCTCCCCCGATATAGATCTGAATGGCAATGGCCGATACATTCATACGTATGGCATCTTCCATATCCACTGCAATCTCTTCGTTGGACAGATCCTTCAGGATACTGGGGCCTCCGCTTCCGCGAATAACGATCGCTTTATCCGTCGAAGAGGGGATGGTAGTTCTCAGAATCCCCCGGGTGAGCATGAGCGCATCTGCAAAAGGGACCAAGGGGACAATATTCAGGTCTATCCTTTCCAGTCCGGTGGTTGGCCCCTGAAAATAACCATGATCTACGGCCAGCATCACGGTTCTGCCCGTTTCGGGTTTAAAAATCCTCGAAAGGCGGTTCTGCATTCCCCAGTCAAGCGCTCCTGCTCCTTTCAGAAAGAATTTGGAATTGTCTGCGGGAACATTGGCAAAATACTGCTTCTCCTTTTTTGATACATCAATTTCCGGCATGTTTTTATACGGTATTGGTTAAACAAAATCATCTGTAATCACAAATAAAATAGGTTATATTTTTTGAAATGTAATTACATTACATATTAAATATTTTTAGATGTAATATTATTACATTTTGAAAACACTATTGGATCAGGTTTGAAACCGCATATAAAAGGGATAAAAACCATTTAAGATATTCATCAAATGAGCAGGTAAGTAACTGGAATATTCTCTTCCGGCCAGCCATCGAATCTTTGAATTGCTGGTCCATCTAGAAAGCACTGCTTCCGGAAGCAACGATATTGGATATTTTCACCCCTTCATAGGTATATTAATCCGATATTTTTACCCCTATACGGGTATAATTATCCGTACTTGCAGGAAGGGACCGGTGATAGCAATCGGCAAGCTGATTGAGTATAAGGCCTGATACTTCTTTCGTCTGCTGCCACTATATGCACGGTTAAAAACGTGCACGAGCACATAATTGTGTTGAATTATATAGAAAAAATGATTATTTCAATTAATTTTACTGGCTGGTATTTGAAAAACATGAAAGAATGAAACTTACAGTTAGCATTATTGGCGGGGGTATGATCACCAATGATTTGATTTTACCGGCAGTTTACCATCTGCAAAGGAAAGGAGATGTCGATCAAATCAATGTCTGTGCATTAAATAGCGCTCCCTTGAAGGACTTGAAAGACAACTTAGAATTGAAGGAGGTTTTTCCCGGGCAGGATTTTCATGCCTATCCCAATGAAAACGAACCAGCAGAGAAGATCCAGGAGGAGCTGTACAAAGAGGTACTGCAAAAAATGGATCCGCGTAACGTGGTCATCATTGCCTTACCGGACCAGTTACACTATTCTGCTGTTAAGGAGGCATTGCACGCCGGTCAGCATGTGCTCTGCGTAAAGCCGCTGGTGCTTAAATATGAAGAAGCAAAAGAGCTTGAAGAGCTGGCATACAGCAAAGGGCTTTTTGTGGGGGTTGAATACCACAAACGTTTCGACAGGCGGGCCAGGCTGGCCAGAAAGAATTACCTGGCCGGGAAAGTGGGTGAGTTTAAAATTGGCGAAGCTAAGATGATAGAGCCTTACTACTACCGTTACTCCAATTTTCAGAACTGGTTCACCACTGATAAAACAGATCCTTTTGTATATGTGGGGTGCCACTATGTGGATCTGGTCTACTTTATTACAGGACTTCGTCCGGTTGAAGTATCTGTTCAGGGCGTCAAAGGTAAATTCCCCAATGGTAACGAAGGCTATATGTGGGCCAACGGAAGGGTACGGTTTGAAAATGATGCATTGCTCAATGTAACCGACGGACTTGGTTATCCCGATGATGCTGCAGGCTTTAATGACCAGTGCCTGGTTATGTACTGCGAGGGAGATGGCAAAGCCGGTATGATCAAACAGAATGACCAATTCCGTGGTGTTACCCATTCATTTGTCGAAGGAGCAGGGCCGGCCAACAAATACTTTGGCTATTACAATCCTGACTTCTTTCAGCTTGTACCCTGGAACGGAGAAGGACTGGAACCCATTGGCTATGGTGTGGAGTCCGTACAGGCAACCATTCTGCAGGCACTCAGCATAGAAACGGAGGTGGCCGGCATGAATGAAGCTGAATCCTTGAAAAGAAGACAGGAAATCATCAAAGAGGTCGATGAAAGAGGAATTCTTGCAACACCGGCCAATAGTTACATAAATGAGCTTGTAGTAGAAGCTGCCCGCTTATCGATAACAAATGACGGCGACAGGGTGGTCATTATATACGGAGATAATCCACATGTTGAATTACACGAGCATATTCCCCGTAGCTTGATGCGGGATTAATAAGCACAAATAAAATTAACAAGCAATCGAAGATTAGCTCCGCTGAGCTCGTAAACTCGGTTGACTTCGTCTAAAGGTTCCTCGGAGCTTCTTCAGATTGGTGATCAAGTTAAAAAAAACAACTAAAGTCTATGTTTAGTGTTGAAGGATCTTGATCTAGTGGGGTTGATCACCCTGGTGGTACCAGTAAGTGTTATCCAGTTCGGGAAGCCAGATCTGAATGAAATTACGGGTGGTGGTCAGTACATCCATTTGAATGTAATGCCCGGAACGGATCCTGCATTTGATATGACATCAATCACGCGGATCAGGGAATTTGACCAGGTCCTCTATCACTGTTCCGTTATGTTCAAAGCGCGCAAGGGTATAAACACTACCCCTGGGGCCAATTGCAATGGAGTTTACGTAGGTGGGCCTGGAACCATCCTCATAGAAGATGGGGCCGTTATCTTTATAGGTGCCGGTGGGGATGTGATACGTGACCAGATGCAGGTTCTCCAGTCCACGTGCCGCTCCCATGGCTATTTCATCCACACCCTTCACCCGCTTGCCTTCAACGAAAATGGGTCCTCCCGTGAGATAATATAGGGTTTCCCCGTCAGGGCCCAGTTCAAATCCCAGGTAGCCGTAGCTGAACTGGTCAAACATCCCGCTTTTTTGGGAAGGTTCCGAGGTAATCCTTTGAACGATCTCCACTTTCCTGAGCCCGGGATCAAACCTGAACAGGTATCCTGAATTACCATGCACCCCATAGGCAACCCCTTCAGGAGCATACCACACAATGCGCCTCCAGTTATACTGCATGCTCCCGGGACCGGTGGGATCATATTTCCCGAAGTAATCCAGCCGCAGATCCACACCTTCAAGCTTTTCCACGGCATCGGTGGTGGGATCATATCTCAGAATATTTCCCTCGGGGATGGAAAAATACAGGGCTCCGTCCCTGGGATCCACAACCATGGAACGGCACAATACCCGGTAATCCTCGCCTGGCTTACCCGCTTCACCTCCTTCGAAATAGCTACCCAGATTTCTGATCTGATCCTTCTCAACATCATAATGCAGCAGATACCCTTTGGGCCAGGAGATGGCATAGATCTGATCCCGTTCTGTATCCATGGTCATGGTAACGATCGCCTCACCATCGGGAACCTTTACCAGATCTTCGAAATGACCATCCGCAAGATCATATGAAATGATATGACCTCCGGGATAGCATTGATACCCCTCCGGAGGATCGGTGACCATCGATTCCATGCCGTCGATCATCTGATAATATCCGGCGTGGGTTGAAACATACAGTTTCCCTTTGCTTTCATAGAAATTTGAATGACACTTTCCCTGGGGAATGGCTTTGGTCCCGGCCTCCCCGCATATCTCGGTCAGATCACCCAGATGTTCGATCTGGTCACCGGCCGGATCATAGGTGTACAATTGTCCCCCCACATCGATGGATTGGGATGACAAACAGTAATAGATCCTCCCGTCACTGGCCGGACTAAGTGTATTATAGGTATCGTGGGCCAGGTCAAATCCCGAGAAGTAATGTTTGGCGACCAATGGCTTTTGTGTCTCCTTTTCGGAACATGCACCCACTGTCACCATGATGCAGGAAATAGTGAATAAGAAAGATGGTCTTATCATTGCAATATGTTTTTGGTTAAACTGCTTTTGCCACGATCGATTCCGCATTGCTGTAGATTTTTTCGATCGCTCCGGAAATATCATCCATTTCCTTCTGTTCAGCCAGTAAAATGTTCTGAGACAGCCATACGGCCTCCTCATTGCACAGGCGGTCATTCTCGGGACATTGGTTCTGTTCGTTGTACCTGTGGATATCCAGTGAATTTTCGGGGTACATTTTCCGGAAATTCTTCGACTGGAATGCATGGTTCAGGTAGGGCATTTTGTTCAGCGGTGCATATCCGGGCGAGCAGGGGATCCCTTCTGCCTGAAGTGCTTTGAGAAAAAGCTCCCGTGACATTCCTTTAAAGGCCTCTTCCCGGAAGCGGAAGGGGAAGAGGTGAAAAGCAGCCCGGGTCACATCCGGATATAGCGTGTAGGGAAAAAGTCCTGGTATATCCTCGATCTGGGATCGCAGGTAGGTGGCATTGATGTTCCGGGTTTCAGTCTGTTCCTCGAGACGTTTCAACTGGGCCAGCCCGATGGCAGCCTGATACTCCGTCAGGCGCAACTTGGTGCCGGCAATCACAGTTCCCGCACTTGTATCTCCCACCATGGCACCGTACGGATTCCCGTAATTGTGGTAAGAATAGCACCTGTCCATGAATGCATCATCATCGCTCACGATGGCCCCTCCCTCTCCAATGGCCATGTTCTTCGAATTCTGGAAACTGAAACAACCTGCATTTCCGAAGGTTCCCACTTTTTTGTGGTTGATTTCGGCCAGCCATGCCTGACATGCATCCTCAACTATCAGCAAATCATGCTTTTCTGAAATCTCCATTATACGGGACATATTGGCCGGCAATCCCAGGATATGCACCGGTAATATTGTCCTGGTGCGGGGTGTGATCTTTTCCTCGATCTTTTCCGTGTCAATTTGAAATGTGTCCCGGTCCGTATCCACGAATACCGGCATTGCTCCGGTGGCCAGTACAGCTATGACAGTGGCAATGAAAGTATAAGGAGGCACAAGCACTTCATCCCCGCCCCCGATACCCAGGTTCACCAGGGATGCGATGAGGGCATTGGTCCCGTTTACAACAGCCAGGGAGCGCCTGGATCCAATGGTTTCTGCCCATCTTTTTTCAAATTCGGTCACCACATCGGCCCTGGACCAGACACCGCTTCGTATCACCTTTATAAGCAGTTCTTCATCGGTTTCGGGATTCCAGACAGGCCAGCGGGGCCATTCCTTGGCCCGGATGGGCTGACCACCCAATATGGCAGGTAAACGACCCTGAGAGGCAGATCCTGCAAGCAATCCGGAAGGTATGGAAGAAGCCAGCATAATCCCGGCTCCTGCTTTTGAGTTTTGTATGAGAAACTCACGCCTCTTGATTTCTTTATTCTGCATGACGGTGTGTTTTTTCTGTTAATTCAATGAAATCGGTGAGGATCAGTGATTCTATTACAGGATCCCAGGGTGCAGGTAATCCAAATGCCCTTTGTGAAGAGATCACCTCATATCCTCCCTCTTCAATCATGGCAGCGGTGGTGATATAAGACATCACGTCATTGGTGTAACCAAAAACAAATGCATTGAGCCCGAAAAGCTGCTTTAGCTTAATGGCATATTCAATCACCACTTCTCCACCCATGGCAAAGATCTGCTGATCTCCCAGCTGCCAGTATTGCAGCGGAACAGGATACGACTTTTCAAATGTTTCACCCTTCTCCAGTTTCTGAAGCATCCTCGCGGCCCACCTTGCTTCATAATCTTTCCCGGATTCCATGACCTCTTCCAACTCAATCCTGGAGGGTATCCCTGAAAAGGGTACTTCAGTTTCTGTATAGGAGGTGATCAGTTCGGGTGAAAGCCCACGCATCTGCTCATGCAGCACCCTGTCCACAGCTGCAGCCAATTCCCGCCCATACTGTTGAGCCAGCGATACCATATGGCGGGGCAAAGGATTCTGATCCGCTCCTGCTCCCTGGAGGAACATTGCAAGGGTACCCGGATACTGTTTTTCAAGTTCAATCTGCGCGAAACCGGGATAATCCCCTGACCACAGTTGATGTGACAGTACCGTTGGATGACAGGCGTAACCGAATACGATGACCTTCATTTGACCGGACATATCCTCCACTTTCATGACTGGTACGGCATAGTCGTTGGGACCCTTCAGTTCCGTTTGTTCCAGCAGGGACTTCTCGCTGTTGCTCCTCCGGTTTACCTGGAATCGCGTCACACCGTTTTCCGCGAATATTTTTACCGGTTCCATGGAAACATATGCTTCACTGACAAGTTCCAGGATCTGTTCCTCGAGCCAGCTGGTATATTTCTCGATTTTATCAAGCTCATGGTCTTCCAGAGGGTACATATCAAAGGCCGAATTCTCCAATACCGGCCCGGAATGGGTATGGGAACTATTGATCAGGACCTGGTCAACAGAGAGGCCATGTTTGTCCTTTAACCGACTCTTAATTCTATGGCTTAACTCCCTGGTCATCCCCAGCAGATCGGTGGTGACGAGCACTGCCTGGTTTCCCTGTTCATCCTTAATAACCAGGGCCTTGGCCCACAGATCATGCAGTTTCCCCTGGGATGGCTCTGTGCGCCGGGCATACCCTGCCAGCCACATGGTATATTCAGGGGTAATCACTTTCCGTGCAACACCTGCTTCCCAATGGCCGGTTCCTTCCTTGGTCCCTCGAGGGTTCCCTGCACAGGTTGCTTGTACAAACAGAAGATAAAGCAGTGCGGAATAAAACAGGGATGTTCTCATAAGGTCGTATTAATTAGATCACCGGGAAAAGAACCGGTTTCATGTTCTTTATATGACTGGTTAGTAAGTCGATCTAACAGTAAGAAACATAATGCAAATGTGCACGAGAACAAATATAATAATTTTACTTCAGTACAAAAACATGCCGTATCAAACAGGTAATCTCATGAAAACTACCCTCAGCAAGACAAATGTTCTGTTTGTAATCTGATCGCAGATACACCACTTAGGATACTATTCTGCAGGCACTCAGCATAGAAGAGGAGATGGCAAGCATGGATGAAGCTGAATCATTGAAAAGACGACAGGAAAAAGTGAACGAGTTCTTCGAAAAAATTTACATCCAGTGAGCTGGTAAACGAAATTCGGGAAAAAAGTAGTATGTTCACGCTGACATTCTACACTTTTAACAATGAATACAACTCAGAGAACTGTTTTGCTAATATTAAGGCTTCTCATTGGCTGGCATATGCTTTACGAGGGGATAGTCAAGCTCATAAACCCGGAATGGACGGCAGCCGGTTTCCTGAGCCAGTCCCAGTGGATCCTTTCGGGCTTTGCTGAATGGGTCATCACACACGAAGGAGTATTGAAGGCTGTGGATCTTTTTAATATTTGGGGGTTGATAGCCATTGGGGCCGGACTGATCCTGGGATTGTTTACAAGAGTGGCCTCATTTGCGGGGGCGGCACTTTTGCTAATATATTATCTGAATAATCCCCCATTTATCGGCATGGAGATGCTGGCAGCAGTAGAGGGTAATTATCTTATTGTGAATAAAACCCTTATCGAAGCTGTGACCCTGATGATGCTTGGAGTGTTTCCCGCATCAGATATTTTCGGACTTGACAGTCTATTGAAAAACAGAAAGAAACAGTAGAATTATGGACCCTCAAGACAAAAGCAGAAGGAGAGCCCTCAAGGCACTTGCCGGTGTACCGGTACTGGGCCTGATGGGATTTGAGATTTTCAAAAAAACAAAATATGACCGAACCCACGACCTGAGAAAGAAGATCCTGAACGAACTTGATTTAGGTGATATTCAATCCAGGGTAAAACAGATCACCGATGCCTCGGGCGGGGATCTCCTGCGCCTGGGAATGGTAGGATATGGTGTCAGAGGTAGTCAGCTCGCAAAAGCTCTGGGCTTTATGGATCCGGAAACCTTTGATAATGAAAACGGAGCAGAAACATATGCCACTCAGATCCAGCACGGGAACCTGAATGTGGCCCTGACCGGAATCTGTGATGTGTTTGACCTGCATGCCGAAAAGGGACTTGCAGTATCACAGCATGACATCCACACCAGGGGCGAATTCGCAAAGAAGCACCCTGTAAAGAGGTACCGGCATTATCACGAGATGCTGGCAGATCCGGCAATTGATGGTATCATTATTGCCACTCCGGACCACCACCATGCACAGATGACCATTGATGCCATTCAGGCAGGGAAACATGTCTATTGCGAAAAAAGCCTGATCAGAAGGGAGGATGAAATAAACAGGGTCTATGAAGCTGTAAAAAACAGCGACCTGGTATTCCAGCTGGGACACCAGATCCCGCAAAATGCTGTATTTCAACAGGCAAAGGAAATCATAAAGCGGGGGCTGCTTGGAAAGATATCCCATGTGGAAACAACAACCAACCGGAACACCTCCTCCGGCGCATGGATCAGGCATCTGGACGGGGATGGAAATCCCAAACCTGGTGATTTGAATTCCATCGACTGGAAGCAATGGCTCGGTTCACTTCCTGATGTTCCTTTCAGCATTGAACGTTATTATGGCTGGGCCAGGTTTTTTGATTACGACACCGGGCTGCTGGGACAGCTGTTCTCCCATGAATTTGATGCAGTCAACCAGGCCATTAACCTGGGGATCCCATCATCGGCAGCAGCGTCAGGCGGGCAATATTTTTATAAGGATTTCGGAGAGATCCCCGATGTCATGAACTGCGTATTTGAGTATCATGAAAAGGAACTGACCCTCACCTACAGTGCCAACCTGACCTCTTCCAGAGGGCGGGATCGCACCATTTATGGCCAGGAAGCTTCCATGAACCTGGGTGGTTCGCTCGCCATTACCCCTGACCGGAACTCAAAGAGATTCAAGAAACTGCTTGAAGACGGAGTGGTTACTTCTTCATCCCCCATGTTCACCATTACAGAGCGAGGCAAGTCCAGCACTGTCGATGCAGTGAGTTCTGCAACTGCAAGTTATTATAGTTCAAGAGGCCTGACATCCACTGTCATTGACGGACAGATGTGGGATCCAACCCATTTGCATCTTAAAGAGTGGATCGAATGCATCCGCCATGGAGGAGAGACTTCAGCAAACATTGAGAAGGCCTATGAAGAAAGTGTGGCCATCGCCATGGCCGATATCTCCTACAGGGAACAATGCCGCACCGAATGGGATCCTGTAAACAGAAAGATCCTGAGAATATAGCATAAGGCCTCTTTTTCCAGCGACAGGAAGATTAATATTGTGTTCTCGAGCACAATTCCGTAATTATTTGTATATTTATATAGCCATTCCAAATAATGATAGTGTCAATCCATGGAAAGAATGAAACTTGACCGTCAACGATTAAATACCCTGGCCCTAATCCTGGTTGCTTTTTTAATCGTCTCCTGTGATCAAAAAAGCACCGAAACCACAACAGTTGAACTCTGTATGGGGGACTATCTTACGGAAGAGGAAGCTGCAGGGAAATTAAGAGAGTATGCAACACGCTACAATAATGCTGAGGAGTGGAAAGACAGGGCAGAACAGATCCGGGAGAATATTTGGAAGGGAGCAGAACTGGACCAGATCCCTGATGCCGAATGGCAGTATGAGATCATTGTCACCCGGGGCACCAAACATGAGCTGGATGGCTACAGGGTGGAAAACCTGGCACTGGAAGTAAAACCTGGATATACCATCCACGGAAATCTATACATGCCCTCAGAAATTCAAGGTGAACTGGCCGGCATCCTTTGTCCGCACGGGCACTTCTATGACCCTGATAATTATGGCAGGTTCCGGCCGGGTATGCAGTACCGCTGTGCCTCGCTGGCCAGGATGGGAGCAGCCGTATTCGCCTGGGACATGCTGGGCATGGGTGAAGATGTGGCACATAACCACGATGTGGCAAAGACACTGAAGATGCAGACATACAACAGCATGCGTGTATTGGACTATCTTTCTTCCCTCGACTTTGTGGATGGGGACCGGATTGGAGTGACCGGAGCATCCGGGGGGGGAACCCAGACCTTCTTACTGGCTGCTGTTGATGACAGGGTTAGTGTGTCAGTGCCCGCTGTGATGGTCTCTGCGCATTTTTTTGGAGGATGTGTCGGCGAAAGCGGGATGCCGGTGCATAAAAAGGGGGATTTTGAGACCAACAATGTGGAGATTGCGGCTAGCATTGCCCCGAAACCGCTGATGCTGATATCCATCGGAACCGACTGGACCAAGAATGTGCCCGTGGTGGAGTTTCCCTATATACAGCACATCTATGAGATGTTTGATGCTGGCGATCAGGTGGATAATGCTCATTTCCCGGAGGAAAAGCATGATTATGGCATCTCCAAACGAAAAGCTCTCTATCCTTTCCTGGCCAAACACCTGGATCTGAACTACAGTTGCATCCTTGATGACGGAGGGAATGTGACAGAGGATTTTGTGACCCTTCTGGATACTACTCAGCTGAAGGTGTTCCCGGAAAGGAATATTGTGCAAAATCCCCGATCGGATGAGATTTACGAAAAGCTGAAGCAGAAACAATAACATATCATTATTGCTATTAATCAAAATCGGTCTTCCATGATCAAACAGGAATATACATTAAAGGATATTGCCGAAATGGCCAAGGTGTCGAGGGGTACAGTGGACAGGGTCATTCACGGAAGAGGAAAGGTATCGAAAGAAACCTATTCCAGGGTCAAGTTCATCCTGGACAAGATCGATTATAAACCCAACCTGGTTGCACGAACACTTCGTAAAGGAGATCAATACCGGCTTGCAGTATTAATGCCGGACTATCGCTTTGAGATCTATTGGAAAAAAGCAGCTGCAGGGGTGGAAAAAGCAAAAGCCGATTATGCTTACATAGGAGTAAAGATCGAGACATATTATTTTAATCCCTACATGGCCAGGAATTTTGAGAATCAATATGAATTAATTCTCGCGAATAAACCTGATGCCGTCCTGGTGGCACCTTTTTTTTATAAGGAATCCCTCAATTTCCTCGCCAGATGCCACGAGATTGATTTACCCTGTTTTACCTTCAACACACAGGTGGACAACTCAGGGGTTATTTCACATATTGGTCAGGATCTGGTCCAGAGTGGAAAAACTGCTGCAAGTCTGATTTCCAGAATGATGAACGATCAGGATGAGTATCTTATTATGCATATTAATGAGCAGATCGAGAACTCAAGACATATGCAGGATAAGGAGAGGGGGTTCAGAAACCACCTGATTGACAATGGCATCGACCCAAAAAAAATCCACGTAATTAATATTGATAATATAAATAATCTGGAGGAGCTCTTGCTCAAAGAACTGAAAGATAATAATAAGCTTAATGGTATCTATGTGTCCACTTCAAAGGTTTGGATGATCGCCGAGATCATTAAGAAGCACTCACTGAATAAGGTTCTCGCCGGATGCGATCTTCTGGAAGAAAACATTAAGTTCCTGAATGAAGGTTATATCGATTACCTGATTTACCAGGATCCCATCAGTCAGACGAACACGGGTATCTCGACCATTGTTGACTATCTCGTATTCAACAAAGAGGTTCAGAGCAAAAACATATTGCCCATTGAAATAATTATCAAAGAAAATCTGGCCCAGTTCATTTAAGCCGGGAATCACTTTTTTTTAAAAAAATAAAAATAAATGTGCTCGAGAACATTTGTATTGCTTTTTTTGTATATTTGTTATGGTGAATACTTATTTTAGTCAAGAGAAATGGTTTCATAGACTTGTATAGTAGTTTAAGGTTAGATTCTAATGGAATTGGGAGAAGCCTTCAGGAAGTAGAAGCCTGAAGGTTTCTTTTTTGTAATAAATGCATATCTTTTCCAGATTTTTCATATCTGAATTAGAAATCCTATGAACTGGATCGACTACCTTGTACTCTTTGGCTATTTTGTGGCCATCACCCTATACGGACTTTATCTGTCCCGGCGTGTTAAATCAAGCAAGAGCTATTTTCTGGGGGACAGGAAATTCAGCTGGTGGGTGATGATGGGGCAATCTTTTGGAACGGGCACGCATGCGGAAATGCCGGTTGCCCAGGCAGGCGCCACTTTTTCCCTGGGATTTTCGACCATCTGGTATCAGTGGAAAAATATGCTTATCACCCCCTTCTACTGGTTACTGGCTCCTTTTTACAGGAGAAGTGAACGAACCACCATCGGGGAGATTATGGAAGACCGGTATGGAGAAAAACTGGGGCTCCTCTATTCTATTTTTGCCATCTCCTTTTTCGTGTTTAATATGGGGGCCATGTTACAGGGAGCCGCAAAGGTGATTGCTGTGGCTGCTAACAATACAATCTCACCAAATCAGGTGGTCGTGGCGATGACCGTGGCATTCCTGATATACAGTTTTTTTGGAGGCATGATTGCTTCAGCATATACCAATTTCATCCAGGCGGTGCTGATCATAGTCCTTTCAGTAATGTTGATCCCTTTCGGGCTTGGGGAGATTGGTGGATTTTCTGAAATGAAAAGCAAATTACCGGCTGATTTTTTCAAAATATTCAGCGAGCACAGCGGCATGGGTTTCTTCACCATCGCCATGCTTGCACTGAACGGCATAGTCGGGATAACCGCACAACCCCATATGATTACCATGTTTGCCACTGGAAACAATGAAAGATCGGGGAGGATCGGGATGACATACGGATCCCTGGTAAAACGCCTGGTAACTATTGGATGGGCACTGGTGGGTTTGATAGTTGCGGCAGTGGTCATTGATCATGGCGTGATCCTGGAGGATCCTGAGATGGCTTTCGGATATGCCTGCAAGGTTCTGCTTTTTCCGGGACTTACAGGACTGATGGTTGCTGCAGTACTGGCTACCAACATGTCTACCTGTTCCAATTTTATGGTTAATACCGGAGCCCTCTTCACTGAGAACCTGTATCTCAAGTATATCAAAAAAGATGCTGAAGACCGGCGAATTCTTTGGATAGGGCGCATCTCCGGACTGGTTCTCACACTGCTTGCTGTGGGATTTGCCCTGATCATTAAGAATGTGCTGCACGCATTCCTGTTTACAGAGACGCTGTCGGCTTTTATGGGGATCATTGTGCTTGGCGGTGTGATCTGGAAGCGGGCAAACAAATATGGTGCATTTTTTAGCCTTGTCATCGCGTTCCTGGTCTATTATACGATCAATTTCTTTCGATTCGACCAGCTTCTTCTGGTCTACAAATGGGAACCGGGTCCTTTTGGAATAGCCATGCTGGCAGGATTTCTGGCCTTTAT
>JBDLIX010000081.1:0-23393 GCA_039714655.1 Bacteroidota bacterium | reverse complement strand
CTGCTTCCACCTCCAGATAGTAGATCTGTCAATGCAAGCAGTATACTTATATGGGAGCTTTCCTCGTCTGGCCAGCTGTTTGATGCTGGTGTGATAGGAATTGTACTGTTTCAATTTCGAGAGGTCTTTATTATATATCCCTATTGGTGGAATATGTAACCTGTCGAAATCGAAGTTTTTGATGAAAAATATCAGGTATTACATGATTATCTTGGAGATGTTCCACCCTCTGAGTAAAACCATTAGTGAGTAATTATTGTTAAATTTGTAGAAAACAGCGTCATGAGAACCGCAGAGTTAAAATGAAAGCTATAAGGAAACAAAGGGAAGGAACAGACTGGTGGGATGAAATCAGCGATGCTGAAAAAACTGCCATTGAAGAAGGTATTGCTGAAGCGGATCGTGGAGAGCTAATACCCCATGAGGAGGTGATGAAAGAGGTCCTGGCAAAATACAGCTGGATTGGTTAGGGCTTAGCCGAGAGAAGTTGATTGCACTTCAGACATAATTTGTTAATTTTGGAATGTTATGGTTACTACCCTTAAATATGGCTCGAAAAAGGACAGCATTAACAAATTGTTGGACCGTTTATCTATTAAGTCCAGAAGAGGAGTAGACACAAAAAAATATTCAGGAATCATCAAGCTTAAAAAGGATCCCCTACAGATTCAAAAAGAGTTGAGAAATGAGTGGTAACAAGCTTTTCCTGGACACAAATATTCTTTAAACCTCTTACAAGGTGATGCTACACTAACCGAAGTGCTTGATGGAAAACAGTTTTACATTTCATTCATCACTGCAGACTCCGATTTCAAAAAACTGAAGGACCTCGAACTTGTTTTTTATGAAAGATAGTGTTGAGTCTGTAGGTAATCATAATGATAACAAATACCTGTACAATGGTAAAGAACTTCAGGATGAACAGCTAGGGGGACATTTGTCCCTCTTTTTTTTTGAAACAAGTTTCTATCTTTGAGACAACCCCATAATCTCAAAACCTATGTTACGTCGCATTCCCTTTTTTCTTTTCGCTTTGATACTTGTGAGTTGTGGCTCTAATACAGAAGAGGCTGATCAGTTCAGTGATGATCATCCATGGTATAATCCTGAGATTGGTTTTGAAGAGCGGGTGCAACTGTTGATTGATGAAATGACAGTGGAGGAGAAGATCAGTCAACTGTCCTATGATGCTGCAGCCATTGAAAGGTTGGGGATTCCTGACTACAATTGGTGGAGTGAAGCGTTGCATGGAGTAGCCCGCAATGGAAGAGCTACAGTTTTCCCGCAACCCATAGGTTTGGGAGCCACATTTGACAGGGAGCTGATCCATAGAATATATTCGGCCGTTTCAGATGAGGCCCGGGCGAAGTTTGAGATTTCTCAGAAAATTGGCAACAGGGGTCAGTATGCAGGACTCACCTTCTGGACCCCAAATGTCAATATCTTCAGGGATCCCAGGTGGGGCCGGGGGATGGAGACCTACGGTGAGGATCCTTACCTGACTGCACAGCTGGGGATGGAATGTGTGAGAGGATTACAGGGGGATCATCCCAAGTATCTGAAAGCAGGGGCATGCGCAAAGCACTATGCCGTTCATTCTGGTCCGGAAGCGTTGCGGCATGAATTTGATGCCATCTCCAGCAAGAAAGATCTATATGAGACCTACCTGCCTGCCTTTAAGGCGTTGGTTACTGAGGCCAATGTGGAATCTGTGATGGGCGCCTATAACCGTGTCAATGGAGAGCCAGCATGCGCCAGCAAACTATTGCTTCAGGATATTTTATTGGATGAGTGGAATTTCCAGGGTCATATATTAAGTGATTGCTGGGCTATACGCGATTTCCATACCGGTCATATGGTAACTACGGATGTGGCGGAATCTGCTGCAATGGCACTCAATTATGGTGTAAGCCTTAATTGCGGAAACTCATTTCCTGCACTTAAGGAAGCCCTGGAGAGGGGACTGGTTACTGAGGCCACCATTGATGAGAGACTGGCTACACTGTTTATCACCAGGTTTGAACTGGGATTGTTCGATCCCCCTTCAATGAATCCCTTCGGAGATATCGATGAAAGGGTGATCAATTCGGATTTACACGGGGAAATTGCCTACGAAGCTGCGGTTAAATCGGTGGTTATGCTCAAGAACAATGGAGTGTTACCGCTGGATAAAGATCTGAAAACCCTTTATGTAACCGGACCCCAGGCCAATAACAGCACAGTGCTGCTGGGAAATTACTATGGAATCAGTGGGAAACTCGTCAATATTTTGGAGGGGATTGCCTCCAGGGTGAGTGCCGGGACCACGGTTAATTACATGATGGGCGTCCTGGAATACCGTGACAATATCAATCCCATTGATTGGGCTTCAGGCGGCGCAAAAGGGGTTGATGCCACCATCGCAGTAATGGGCATATCCCAGTTGCTGGAAGGGGAGGAAGGGGAGTCTCTTGCATCGCCGACAAAGGGAGACAGGATCGATCTAAATATGCCCTCCAACCAGGTTGCCTATTTAAGGAAGCTTAAACAGGACAACGACAGACCGGTTATTGTGGTTATTACAGGTGGTAGCCCTATCACCATGCCAGAAATTGAGGAGCTGGCCGACGCTATTTTGTGGGTCTGGTATCCCGGTCAGGAGGGTGGAAATGCGGTGGCCGATGTGATCTTTGGAAATGAAGTCCCCTCCGGAAAGTTACCGCTGACATTCCCGGTGTCGGCCGATCAGTTGCCTGATTATGAGGATTATTCCATGGTGGACCGAACTTACAGGTACATGACATCCAAACCGCTTTATCCTTTTGGCTATGGACTTTCCTACACCGATTTCAGATTCAATGATCTCTATCTGGATCAGGAAGAGATTGCTGCCGGTGAGACCCTGACAGTTTCAGTTGATATAAAAAACGGTGGGGATTTTAATGCAGAGGAGGTGGTTCAACTTTACATTACAGTACCTGATCCGGTATCCAACCAACCCCTCTGGTCATTGAAAAAGTTTGAAAGGATATCATTAAAAAAGGGTGCATCCACTACAGTGAGTTTCAAACTGACTCCCAGTGACCTGGAGCAATTTAATGAAGAGGGGAAAGCCGTTGTCATTCCCGGAGAGTACAGGGTACACATTGGGAATGGATCACCCGGGGAACGGGGCCAGGAGCTTGGTGTGCAGATAGTCTCAACAACCTTCCGGGTGAATTGAAATCAACTGAAAATGGATCTCTCACCCATCGATTTCGTTGTTTTTATTTCAACCCTGCTTCAGAAATAATACGAGGAACAATCGCTTCCCAGCCCACCGACATGAGGTGCATGCCGTTGATACCCTTTTTGATTTTGATTTTTTCAATGATCTCCAAGGCAATTTGAACACCCAACTCCTCGTAATCATCCTCCTTTGCTTCCTCAAAACGGTTGAGAATCTCCTGTGGTACCGTAACTCCGGGTATGTTGTGGTGCAGGTATTGGGCCATGCGGTTACTTCTGATGGGAGTTACCCCGGCAAGAATATATACCTTATCAAGGATATTCCGCTTATCCAGCGCCTCCAGCCAGTGGTCAAGTCCATCCGGATCAAAGATGAGGTTGGTTTGAAAGAACTGGGCTCCTGCGTTGATCTTTTTCTCTTCCCTCAGGGCCTGGAATTTAGGTTCTGAAGCGAAAGGAGAAGCAGCAGCACCCAGAAAAAGTTGAGGTGGTGATTTCATTTTCCTTCCATCCAGGTAGATCCCTTCATCCCTCATTCTGCGAAGGATCCACAACATTTGAACTGCGTCGAGATCAAGAATATTGGTATTGCTGGTAGGGGTGGGTCCGATTCGGGCATTATCACCTGAGATACATAAAACATTGTGTACACCCATCACATTGGCACCTACAATATCTGATTGTAATCCACTCCGGGTTTTATCCCTGGCTGCAATCTGCAACACGGGATCTGCACCAAGTTCCGCTGCCACCTTGCTGCATGCCATACTTGACATGCGTGGACTGGCCGATGCGCTATCGGTGAAATTAACTGCAGCCACCAGCTCTTTTACCATCTCAATGTCCCGTTTCAGTTTCCCGGTGGCAGTGCTCAGGGGTGGGGCGACCTCAGTGGTAATCACAAATTTGTCACTGCGTAACTGGCGTTCTAATTCAGAAAACGGTTCTTCATAAGTTGGTGGATGGTATGCCGCATCACCCCTCCACCAGTCAGGTTGTCTTACTGGTTGAAAAACGCTCTCCCAGGCATTTGATTTCTTCTCCTTGTTCCTGGAAAATCTGCTTTTTAAAAATGCTCCGGTTCCAAAGTTGCGAATGGAACGAACCACATCTCCCCAGGTCTCGGTTCCCACCTTATCCCAATCCAGGGGTGGTAATACTTCCAGCAGTAACTCTTCCCGGCCCATTTTAAATGCCCTTTCATGGATCTTGTACCAGATACAGGGACGGGTCTCATCCACATAACACTTTTCTGCTGTTGATCCTCCACAGGGACCATTACGCATTCCTTTGGGGCACTCCATGGGACAGATGAAGGCTGTCTCCTGCAACAGACAATTCCCACACATCCTGCATCCGAACAAAGGACCTTTGATCCATCGTTCGATTTTCCTGAGAACCCGTTTTCCGAAGGACTCTTTCTTAAATGGAAAGAATGGAGGTTGCCATCTTCTTCCCGGAGTAAATAGTGCCATTATTTTCCTTTCGACTTTTAGCTTTCGACTTTTAGCTTTCGCCTTTCGACTACTTCACGACTTCAATGCTTCCTGGAGATGATAATATTCTGTAAACCGCATGGCAAAGTCATCCCGTCCCAGGATCAGGTCTGTGGCTCTGACAAATGCAGTAATTTTATTGGGATTGGCAATTGGACAGGTCAACCCATTGGCTATGGAGAGTGCCATATGGGCATTGTTCAATAACTCCCGGTTGGGCAATCCAAATGAGATGTTGCTGGCTCCCTGGGTGATATTCAGTCCCAGTTTGTCATGGACAAGTTTGATGGTTTGCAGTGTAATCATACAGGCATTGGGATCAGCGCTAACTGCCATGGCAAGGGGGTCAATCACCACATCTTCCTCTTTGATGCCCTGTTTGACTGCTCTTTCGAGAATTTTTTCAGCAATCTTTAATCTTTTTTCAGGATCGTGGGTAATTCCATCATCATCCATCACCAGTCCGATCACTGCTGCATCATGCTCTTTTGCCAGGGGAAGTATGGCCTCAAGTGATTTTTCTTCACCATTAACAGAATTGATCAGACACTTGCCATCAATGACTTTCAGCGCAGCTTCAATGGCCTTGGGATTGGGCGAATCGATGCAAAGTGGCACATCTACTTCTTGTTGTATGGCTTTCACGGTTTCGGGAAGTAAAGCAGCATCATCTACCCCCGGGAAACCCACATTCACATCGAGCACATCAGCTCCGGCTTCGATTTGACTTTTGGCCAGTTGAATGGCAAAATCAAAATTATACCGGGACAAGGTTTCCACCAGTTTCTTGCGGCGGGTGGGATTGATGCTTTCTCCAATGATTACTACTGGTCCTTCAGTATCGATGACCAGTTCCTTTGACTTACTTCTTAAAATGGTTTGCATATGTTTCTTGTTAATTGGTTCATTTTACATCAGGCCGGTAATGTTACCTGCATTGTCAATACTGATATTTTCCGAAGCGGGATGAGCAGGTAAACCAGGCATGCGCATAATTGATCCGGTAATAGGAATCAGGAATCCTGCCCCTGAAGCAATTTCAATCTCCCTTACTGTGATAATAAAATCCTTTGGTCTTCCCAACAATGAAGGATTATCAGATAGGGATTTCTGTGTTTTGGCAATGCATATGGGCATTTGGTCGAGTCCCAGCTCCGAGATCTTTTTCAGGTCTTTTTTCGCCTGTGCTGAATAGTCCACATGTTCGGCGCCATAGATCTTTGTGGCCAGTGTTTCGATTTTCTTTTTTACATCCCAGCTCCAGTCATACATGGGATCAAATACCGGAGGATCGGTTTCCACTACTTCAATCACTTTTTGGGCCAGTTCAATGGCACCTTCACCGCCCCGGGCCCAAAGATCGGCTACAGCGCATCTAACTCCCAGCGATTTGGCTTCCTCCAGAATGATTTTAATCTCATCATCGGAATCAGTGCTAAACCTGTTGATGGCAATGACAGGGGTTACGTTGAATTGGTTGATATTCTCAAGATGTTTCTCCAGGTTTGGCAATCCCCTCTTCACTGCCTCACAATCGGGTACGGTCAGTGTTTTCAGATCGGCCCCTCCATGGTATTTCAATGCTCTGATCGTAGTGGTCAGAACCACTGCTTTTGGGGACAGACCTGCACTCTGGCACTTGATATCAAAAAACTTTTCGGCTCCCAGGTCAAATCCAAAACCGGCCTCAGTTACGGTATAATCAGAGAAAGTCATCCCCATGCGTGTTGCAATGACTGAGTTGGTTCCCTGGGCAATATTGGCAAAAGGGCCACCGTGTATGATGGCCGGATTTCCTTCAATGGTCTGCACCAGATTCGGTTTTATGGCATCTTTCAACAAAGCTGCCATAGCACCTTCTGCATTCAGATCACGGGCATATATGGGCTGCTTTTGAAATGTATAACCAATAAATATGTTTCCCAGCCTGATCTTCAGGTCATGTAGATCGGCAGCAAGACAGAGGATGGCCATGATCTCTGATGCAGCTGTAATGTCAAATCCTGTTTCCCTTGGAATACCTGATGTGGTTCCACCCAGGCCCACAACAATTTTCCGGAGAGACCGGTCGTTCATATCCACGACCCGTTTCCAGGAGATGGTTCGCGGATCAAGTCCCAGGGTATTGGTTTTACTTTGAATGTTGTTATCTATGACAGCTGCCAGCAGGTTGTGGGCCTTCTCTATGGCTGAAAAATCCCCGGTGAAATGAAGGTTGATGTCCTCCATAGGAAGTACCTGGGAATAACCTCCACCGGTAGCTCCCCCTTTTATACCAAATACCGGACCCAGAGAAGGTTCCCTCAATACCACAGTTGTTTTCTTACCCACCTTATTTAATCCCTCAGACAACCCTATGGAGACAGTGGTTTTACCTTCTCCTGCCGGGGTGGGAGAGATGGCAGAAACAAGGATCAGGTTGCTTTTCGCAGCCTTTTTCTCATCAATAAATGAGAGGGGAAGTTTTGCTTTATACTTTCCGTACATCTCAATATCCTCTTCACTTACTCCAAATTTCTTTGCAATTTTCGAGATGTGCTGAAGATCAACTTTTTTTGCAATATCTAAATCGGTCATGGTAGTTTATATTATATGATGAAATGCTTAATGAACAGGATGTTGTTTACGCAGATATATGAACCAATAGGCCAGACCCACGAAAAAAGCTCCTCCTATGATATTTCCAATGGTTACCGGGAGAAGGTTCCCAATGAAGTAGTGGCTCCAGGTGAGGGATCCGAATTGTTCAGGTGATGCATCGATCATGCTCCACAGCAGAGGATCTCCCAACTCTTTTACCATGATACCCATGGGGATGAAATACATATTGGCCACACTGTGCTCAAAGCCTGCGGAAACGAAGGCAGTAATGGGAAAAATGATAGCTAATATCTTACCATGGGCTGTCCTGGCGTTGTAGCATAACCAGATGGCCAGACAGACCAAAATATTGCAAAGTATTCCCAACACAACGGCCTGAATGAAATCCAGCTGGCATTTTGCCTCTGCAATGTGCAATATATTGGAGCCAACGACACCTCCTCCGAACAGATAGTGGCCCGATAGCAGCATTAGAATACCTATTGAGAAGGCCCCAAACATGTTGCCTATATAGACGACGGCCCAATTCAGAAGTATTTGTTTTGTGGTTACTTTCCGACTTGCCCAGGCCATGATAAGGAGGTTATTTCCTGTAAACAGTTCAGCTCCCCCAACCACCACAAGGATAAGACCGAGACTGAAGGCGACGCCTCCCATCAGTTTTGTGATTCCAAATGCCATGGTTGACCCGGATGTAACAAGGGTGGAAAAAACAGCCCCGAACGCAATAAAAGCTCCTGCAAGAACAGCAAGGACAGCTGTTCTCATCACATCCTGCTGAACCTTTGATACTCCAATGTCTTCAGCCGCCTGAGCCATCTCTGGTGGTAGTAATCCATCCACTGATCTTGAAATAGAATTGTTTTCCATCTATTCGGTTACCGTCTTATATGTAAGATATTCGGCAATATGCTGGTACAAATATATTGTGGTTTCCAGAGGTAAACTATCATCAAAGTTACCTTATACTGATGCTATATTTGCAAAAGAATGAAAAAAGGTTAAGATTACTGACGTAATTTTCTGAACTGGGTTGGGGTCTTGCCAATGAACTTCCTGAATTGCTTGTTGAAATGGCTCAGGTTGTTGAATCCACAATCATAACTGATGTCAACAATGTTCAAATCGGTGTTCATGAGCAATTGACAAGAGTAGTCAATCTTGATCTTGTTCAGGTATTCAAAAATTGTTAATCCGGTGGAGGATTTGAAAAACCTGCAGGCTGAGGCTGGTGCCATATGAACGATATCTGCTACCTCATAAAGATCTATATCATTCTGATAATTTTTCATGAGGAATTCGTGGATGCGGTTCACCCTGGAATTGGTTGTTTCAAATTTTGTTTTCATATAATCGGAACTGGCCAGGTAGGAAAATGAGTCGCTCCTTCCAATCAGATCCATGATCTCGTAGAAAAACATCAATCGTTTTATGCGGTTCAAATAGGGGAGCTGCAGCATGATCCTGCTTACTTCATTCAATGTTTGTCCGGTAATTCTGATCCCTCTTTCTGATAAGTTAACAGCTTTCCGTACATTACTGAATTCAGGCAGTCCGGTGAGTCCTGCAGGCAAGATGTCGTTGTTAAATAGCATGTATACCGACTCGAGGGTTCTTCCGGAATGTTGCCTGCCGTGGGATTCTTCAGAGAACCATACATGGGGTATCCGGGGACCGATGAAAATCAAATCACCCGGATGGAATGGTTCAATGGAATCGCCAACAAGTCTTTTTCCGGAACCTTCAGTAATAAAGCTTAGTTCGAATTCCTGGTGGTAGTGCCATCGGCTCTTATCGATATGGTCCTGAAATATACCGATATAAAAAGATTCTTCAGGATTCAGCTTGATTTGTTCCATTAACTCCTTCATGCTAATTTTATTTTGTATAAAAATAATATATTGGTCAATATAGCATCATAAATTGTGAAGGAAATATCAATCAGATTGATTGTAATGTCTAATTTTACAATTTGAATCAATAACAATTTTTTAACTAAAGCCTGAAGTAATGGAGTCCATTTTAGAACAACTTGGTGAAGCCGTAGAATTTGGTAAAGTAGATAAAAATTCGCCTTATCCCCCTAATATGAAAGGTCAGGATGGTGCCGATGAACTGGCCAAGGAGGCCCTTGATAGCGGGATTTCACCATCCAGTATTCTCACCGATGCACTGGTCCCTGCCATGGACCGGGTAGGGCAGAAGTTTTCTGAGAATAAAATCTTTGTTCCTCAGATGCTTATGTCAGCCAAAGCAATGAGTGCAGCCATGGCTCACCTGAAGCCCTTCTTTCAATCTGGTGATGTTCAGTCGAAGGGAACCTTCATTATCGGAACTGTCAAAGGAGACCTTCACGATATCGGGAAGAACCTAGTGGCCATGATGGTAGAAGGAGGAGGCTGGACCATTATTGATCTGGGTGTGGATGTGAATGAAGAGACTTTTAACCAGACCCTGGCTGAAAATCCCGGTGCTGTGGTTGGACTTTCCGCACTGCTTACAACTACCATGGCCAATATGGAAGAGATTGTTGCAAAGATAAAAGAGGCTCACCCAGATACAAAAGTACTTGTGGGTGGTGCGCCCTTAACTGACGACTTCCGGGCCAAAATTGGAGCTGATTTTTATTCTCCCGATCCCCGTGGTGCCGTTGAATATTTAAAAGAGATTGCTGCGTAAGGCTTGGAAACAGTAAAGATTCGGTTATATCCGCAAGGTAAGGTTTTACAGGCCAAGAGAGGTTCCCCGCTAAGGGATGTACTACATCAATATGGAGTAGAGTTTCCATGCGGGGGCAAAGGAGTCTGTGGGAAATGTGCTGTTCGTATTCTGGATGGAAATGGACCAACGGATCCATATCACACCAGGCGATTGCAGGAATTAAAACTGGACCCTGAATGGAGGCTTGCATGCCTGAGTAGGTGTGACAGTGACATGGTGGTGGAGGTAGAACAGTATGAAACCATCATTCAGGCAGATGAAACCCCTTTTGAATTTGAGCCAGGTTCAGGCTTTGGGGTGGCTGTGGACCTCGGGACCACTACACTTGTGGCACAGTTGATCGATCTGGAAACCGGTCATATTCTTGCTGTTGAAACCGGGATAAATCCACAGGCAAAATTTGGCGGTGACCTGATTACCAGGCTAGAAGCTGCGCTTTCACATGGACCAGAAGAGTTGACAAGTTTAATCCGGAACCGCATTTGGCAAATGATTGCTGCTTTGTGTGCCGGCAGAACCAACCAGCTTGAGAAGGTTGTCATTATGGGGAATACAGTGATGCAGCATTTCTTCTGTGCATCTGATATTCGCCCCCTCTCCTTTTATCCTTTTGAATCAAAGGACCTGGGAATGAAAACATTCACCTCCATGGAACTGGGATGGAATATCTCCTGTAATGAGATCAGTTTCTACCCTTCTATCGGAAGTTTTGTGGGGAGTGATATACTCGCCGGTATTGTCGCAACCGGGATGCACAACAGGGATACCTATTCTGTATTGATCGATCTGGGTACCAACGGCGAGATTGTGATTGGAAACCGGGATCGCATGCTGTGTGCCTCCACTGCTGCCGGTCCGGCTTTTGAGGGAGCACGAATTTCCATGGGTATGCTGGCCACTACCGGGGCCATTGCTTCGATCACTACTGTGCGAAATGGAACAGGTTGCAGGGTCATTGGAGATGCAGAACCCAGGGGAATCTGCGGGAGTGGGTTGATTGATGCGGTGGCAGTGCTCCTGGAAGAGGGATTCCTGGGGGAGTTCGGGGAGATTCTTTCAGGTGAACAGGAGATTATGATCTCCCCGCCGGTCACCATTTCCCAGAAAGATATTCAGGAGTTTCAACTGGCAAAGGCGGCCCTGGCTGCAGGCATTAAAATCCTTTTGAGAGAGCATAATATAGAAGTTGGTGACATTAGTGATGTTTATATTGCAGGCGGTTTTGGGACCTATATCAATCTTGAAAACGTGATCCGGACCGGAATGCTCTTATGTCCCGGGGAGAAGATGCATAAGCTGGGAAACTCGGCCCTGACCGGTGCCAAGATGTTGTTGTTTTCCGACATTCAACTTGTTGATGACATCCTGGCCAAAACATCCCATATAAATCTTGAAGGAGATCCTGATTTCCAGGATATTTATATTGAAAATATGGGATTCTATAATCCTGATTTATAGAGCCCAAACTCAGCCAGAGCTGGAGTTTCCCGTGATTGTAAAATGGTCAACCGCACCTGATCTGACGTAATCTCCGGAAACCGGAGCAATCGCTTGTAACCGATGGTTGTTCCTTCTGTGATGTGTCTCCAGTCGCCATTGATCTTTGCTTCAAGTTTGAATTCTTCAACCCGCTGGCCCACAGTGATTTTTTCCTGCAGCAATAGACGGTTAAAAGTCTTTTTATCCTCCAGGATAAACTCAATTGTTGGTGTTTCTTCTTTTGCCATCCAGTAGGTATCATAATCACCATCGATCAGGGATTTTATTCCTGGCCGGGATAAAAGTTTCTGATGTTTAATCCTGGAATTAGCAGCCACGTTTGTTCTGAAGGTTTCATCAACTGTTTTTTTCATTCCCATCAGACTTTCTACGTCATTCTCATGAATAAGCCCTCTTCTGTCCGGAGGTATATTCAACAGAAGCAGCGAATTCTTACCCACCGAGCTGTAATAGATATCCACAAGCTTTTCTACACTCTTCACCTTACTGTCCTCCTCCTTGTGGTAAAACCATCCGGGGCGGATGGAAACATCCACTTCAGATGGATACCATACCAGCCTCTGTGTGCCGAAAAGCTGTTCACGGCTGCCAAGATCTGTTGTCATTGCATCTATTGCCGGCCTGAACGTGCCTGCCTGTTGCTGAGACCGTGCTGCAATGTCATCCTCATCCTGTATGCTGACAGGTACAACACTCCACTCCGTATCCCTGCCATAACCCGATTCTGTTCCAACCCAACGGACATCCGGTCCCATGATTGCAATGACAGCATTGGGTTGCAGGCGGCGGATGGCTTTATAATACCTTTGCCAGTCATAGACCTGTCTTTTCCCATTGGGCCCTTCACCACATGCCCCGTCAAACCACACTTCAGCCACGTCACCATAGTTCGTCAATAGCTCTGTCAACTGATTGATAAAATAATCATTGTATTCATCCGTACCATAAACGGCACTGTTTCTATCCCAGGGGGAGAGGTATATGCCAAGCTTCAAACCCTGTTCCCTGCAGGCATTTGCCAGCTCTTTTACCACATCACCTTTTCCGTTTTTCCAGGGGCTGTTCTTAACTGAGTGATCGGTATACTTACTTGGCCAAAGGCAAAAACCATCGTGATGTTTCGTGGTAAGGATGACAAGTTTCATACCGGCATCTTTGCAAGTTCTTACCCATTGAGAGGCATCCAGTTTTTCAGGATTGAAAGTACCCGGATTCTCTTTACCTGTACCCCATTCACGATCGGTAAATGTATTTATTCCGAAATGAATAAAAGCTGTCAGCTCCATCTCCTGCCAGGCCATTTGCCTCGCATCCGGCGTGACGCTGGCTGCTTTTCTGATGATATCATCCTCCGAGTCAGTTGGCAGGATTTCCACATAGTTGTCCTGTTTGGCCCCTGGGAGCTTTTCATTTGCTGAGCATCCAAACAACAGGATTACAATAATTATATAAATGTATCTTTTCATTTTCATCTCTCCTTTTTTTCGGTTATAACTGTATTGAGAACCTCCGTTCATTCTCATTCATTCCCTGGAATTACCTCAATCTCCACCCAGACAATCTGGCCTGCTTCCGTGGAACTGCTTGAGACTTCCACCCTGTTATAACCCTCTTTTACCGCAGACAACGGTACATCAAATCCAGCCATGGTCTTAATTATCGGGTGGATATGATCGGGAGGATCGCTTTTGGTTGCTGCAAATAATTCACCATTAACGCGGACCTGGAGCGGGGCTGTTTCATTATTACCCTCCTCACCTAAACCGATAAGCACCCTGACCTCGCCTGTTTCGGGCCTGGGTCCGATGTGTATGTTAAATGCGGCGGAAGAATCTTTGCTGCACGGTTTGGGCAGTGCAAAGGTTTTCTTTTCTCCCGGAGCCCAGGTGTCGGAATAGGTAACTACGTGGCGTCTAGGATGTTTCGTCGCAGTGCTTAAAGCGCCGGCATTTTCCAGTATGGTAGTTAAATCATGTTTCTTCTGGTAATCCTCCGGATTACTGACCGTTGTCCCTGGATCCATATAGTTAAAAAGGTAGATCAGGTCAGCGCCGCGGTGAAGCAGCGATATGGCAGCGCCCAACACTGTTTCAGTGTTGTTATGCAAAGGGGTTGCCTGAGGATAAGGGCGAATCAGCAGTTCCAGTCCGGCCGCAAGGATCACGGGGCTCTCTCCCAATAGCTCCTTCCACTTCTCCATGGGCATATCAGTCTCTATACTGGCCCAGAAAGGTGTGACCACCAGCATGTCAACCAGCCCTTTTCTTGCCCAGGTGACCGCATCCATGCCCAGCCCTTTCGCCGTCCATGGGCGTGACGGGACCCGGGCCCCGATCCGGATGGGATGGCCGCGTTCTTCGGCATATTGATCAGCAAGCCTGCGTACCTCGGTCATAAATTCGGTCAGCAGATGTGCGCACTCTTCTTCCTGGCCGGGGCGGAAATGATAACCAAAGCGCATCCAGTCCAGCTCAAGCCCGTCAAAGTCATATCGCTCAAAAAGTTCCCGGATAAGTGCCATGTGATGGTCGCGTACCTCCTTGTGCCCGTAATCAAAGGCACGGTCCGGCCATGCACGGAAACGATCTGGTACACGGCGCATGCGTGGGTTCTCTTTCCAAAAATTGCTGTGCATATAGGAAGTTGTATCGTCCACATCGTGTATGTCGTTCATGCGCATGGAGAGCCAGGGGGAGATGCCCAGCTCCCGGCTGTAATCGATCCAGACCGCATAGGGGTCAATCCCCCTTTTGTGGAGCAGCAACGCATTCGACTGCCATTTTCCCTGCATTTCATTTGAAGCTTCCCTCTTTGCAGCATCCGGATCATCATAATCGTGCCAGATGGGATCCCATACCTCGCTGGCATAGCTGGTGCACATGGCGTTGGGAGAGAACATCAATTGCCGCACCTGGGTTTCTTTCACATAGTTATCCACCATTGCCTTTAGCCCCTCAACGGTCATCTCGTCATCGATGCGGGAATGGAAAAAATGGGAGTTGTCTTCATTCAGGGCCAGGTAACCAAGAACCTCTTTCTCTGCCGGATCACTTTCTGCAGAGAAATCCCGTCCTTTATTTCCACAACCAGACAAGGCTGCACTCAGCATTAAAATGATCAGGTAAGTGAATTTATTCTGCATATCCCTGTTCTTTTAGTTTTCCAATTAGCCATTTTTTTCTGGACCTGCCCCAGTAATAAGGACGTTCAGTTAAGCTAGACGGCGTTTTTAAATATATGATTATTTCTCTCAAATTCCTCCATTGTTTGGTACTCTCTTCGCCCCCTCATAACACGATCCTGAGAAAAGTAAAATCTGGATTCAACCTTAACCTGAAAATACTTTTTCTTATATTGTTTTTATACTTGAAAATAGTCAGGGTCCTCGGATTTTTTGTTCGGTGGCTCTGACTAATTGTGCAAGTTACAGGAAATGAATCATAAGAGATGGCAAATCAAACATCTAACAAGTATATAGACAAAGAAAAAAAAGAATCCATTAAGGAAAACAGCATGGGTCGGAGGAAGTTACTCAAAGATCTTTTGTCCTTTCCATTTGCTGTGGGATTTGCATGGATGGCTCCCCTGGAAGTGCAGGGAGAAAACTTCAAGGAACGATCCCTGGTAAACAATCCCCGCCGGGCTGATGTCGTTTCTGGGTCAACGCCAATGGACGCAAAATTTAGAAATCTTTATAATGCCGACTTTGGGGCTCTTTTCTGGAATTCCGAACAGTGGCACAAAGAAGGAACTCCTTATACGGCCAGGTCGATCCACCGGTTTGTTGATATACTGGCTGACAACGGCGTTGATACCCTGGTGGTTAATCCAAATTCCCAGGTTTCCTGGTGGTATCAAAGCGAGGTCATCCCCAACGTGCTGGACCGCTATGTCCGTGATGATCCGAGTGTCGGAGCGCATGTTAAGTGGAAAGACAACCCTAAAAGTCAATGGTTTTCACGTTATCTACTTAATCCGGCTCTGGATCTCAAGGAGGCAGGCATTGATCCATTAGCCGAGACCATAAAACAGTGCCGTCGGCGCGGTATGAGTGTATGGATATCGATTCGCATGAACGACCAGCACACGCAACATCCCTATCTGCGTTGCCCTTTGATGGATAAAGAAGAGTATCGCTACCAAGGGGGGTTGGATCATCGCTTCCCAGAGGTGCGCGACTATTATTTTAATTTTATTCAAGAAGTAGTTGAGCGCTACGATATTGACGCTTTAGAGTTGGATTGGATGCGCACTCTTCCTGGTACGACGAAAGAAGACACAGCGGTCATGACAACGTGGCTTAACGATATCCGAAAGGTGGTTGATGCAAAGGCCCGGGAAACCGGACGTTATATCTACTATGGCATGCGTTTTCCTGCCAATTATTCACGATTGATGCTCAAGGGACTCGACGTGAAGACATTGGCGAGCAGCGGTGTACTCGATTTCGTTTGTCCAAGTAATTTCATGGCTACCGCCTGGGCTATGCCCATAGACCAGATTAAGCAAGATTTGGGAGAGGATGTCGCTCTGTTCGGTTATACTGAGCTCTGGTTCAACGAGCTGTGCCGCTGGTCGGATAAGCACCAGCAAAATTTCTATCTGTTCAACAATGTGAGTGGACCGGCATTGCGAGCCAACGCGGCGGGAAAATTGGTACTCGGTGCGGCTGGCATAATACAATATAACTTCTTTTGCGGTGATTTAGAGCGCAAAATGCGTTTTCCCGTTCCTTCAAGCAAATATTCTGAGTTGAAAGGACTTGGCAACCTTGAGACATTGAGAGGTCACTCGAAGCACTATTCCATAGGCAGCAACATTCGAAGATATAACGATGAATTTGATTTGGAACGCCCTTTGCCAACAATTCTGGAGCCACACCAGAATCATACATTCCGCATCCCTATGTGCAAAGAACCGGACGATCGCGGACTTAAATTGATACTGCAAACCGTTACAGGAACCGACGGTGCCGATCCTGTCAAGGAGATCAATGTACGACTTAACGGGTATGCTTCATCCTCGTCCTCAGTGGCGACCGATAGCGTGCTGTTCCCGGAAGTCTACGAGCCGTTCAATCGCTATCCCCCCAAGAGCCAACGTCTCAATTGGACGAGCCCTATTGAAGAGATCAAGGCCTGTAATACGGGATTCGCGGTGTCTGTGGTACGCGAAGGTTGGAACGAAATTAGTGTCACCAATGTAAGCGATCAACCCGTTCGTCTGATGAGCCTGGAGATCGGGATTCTGTAAGGAATGAAAGTTATGAGTATCTTAACACTGCTGAATTTGTCAAAAAAAAATAGATTAAAAAATCACAAAATGGACTATACGGATTTTCAATAGAAAAACCATGCGAAAAGTAAAAATTATCCTGACAGTTATTTTGAGTCAATTGACTCTCCCCGAATCCTTTTCACAGGATACCGATAAGTTTGCCAAAATCGGCAATATGCAGGGAGCTACCAGGGAACACTTGCTGGAAGAGCAGGTTCCGGATGCTTTGCCGGATCTCCGGCTTCCTGTAAAACATGAAGAGGATGCGGTGTTTGACCCGTTTCAATTAATGGACACCGAAGAAGAACTGGAAGCTGAACTTTCCCGACTGCGTAAAGAGCACATGGTGTACTTAGAGGATTTTGCCCCGGAGATATCGGTAACCAGGAGAAGGATCGGGATTGAAGCATTTGACTGGAGGGTGGAAGAGGAGACAGATATTACTGATTTCACCAATGTTCTTGAAGGAAAAGGGAAGTGGGAAAGGGTCCGAGTCCCACACTACGGTCCACCACTGGGAAGGGCAGTTACCTATTACCGAAAGGAAGTTGTTCTTGATGATGATATCATGCAGAAAGGATCTCTTTTTCTCTGTTTTGAAGGGGTCGATTACAAAGCACACGTTTTTTGGAACGGTTCTTTTTTGGGCTCTCATGAAGGTTTTTTTGCCCCTTTTGAATTCGACATTACACGGGTTGGCAGAGAAGGGGAAAATACGCTGGTAGTAAAAGTTGAAAATGATTTTGCCACTCTTGGAAGCAGCAATGAAAAAGGAGATCATGAGATAGGCAATAAGATCTATGCAGCATCCGGACCAGGTTACGATGATCCGGAACTGGGCTGGCATCATTGTCCCCCGGGCATGGGCATCTACCAGGAGTGTTATATAGAATCCCGCGATCCCCTGCATATCAATAACGTGTTTGTCCGTCCGCAGGTTGATACCGAAGAGGCAGAGGTGTGGGTCGAGGTAAACAATTTCAGTGGAAGGCCCGAGCAGATCAAACTGCAATTATCACTGTACGGGCAGAATTTTGACAGTGTGTTTTTCGAGGGAAAGGAGTATATCCCCCGAACAATCTATATACCGGGACTTGGCGATCTGGCAAAGCCTGATGACTGGAAAGAGCTGAGTTTGGAAATGGGATATGGTGTGAACTTCCTGAAATTCAGGGTGCCTGTCAAACACCCGAGACTCTGGTGCAACGATACTCCCTGGCTGTACCAGCTTCAGATAAAGCTGTTGGACAGTGCCGGAAAGATAACTGACGAGGCTTCCTCTCAGTTTGGCATGCGCAGCTTCACCATGGACACTGTCAGCATTCCCAAAGGTATGATGTATTTGAACGGGGAGAAGATCAGGCTCCGGGGGGCCAATACGATGGGTTATATGCAGCAGGATGTAATAAAGAAGGATTGGGATCAACTGATCGATGATATCCTTTTGGCCAAGGCATGTAACATGAATTTTATCCGTGTGACCCAGCGACCGGTGCAGGAAGAGATCTATGAATATGCTGATAAACTGGGATTGATGCTGCAAACCGACCTGCCTCTGTTCGGCGTATTGCGCCCCAACCAGTTTACCGAAGCGGTGAGACAGGCTGGGGAAATGGAACGGCTTGTGAGGAACCATCCCAGCAATATCATGGTGACTTACATCAACGAGCGTTTCCCCAATGCCGTGGGTAATCCACACAGGAATATCGCTTCCGCCAGTGATTACAATAAATTTTTCAAAGCCTGTGACCAGGCTGTCCTGTTCGCCAATCCCGACCGGGTGATCAAAGCCGGAGATGGAGATTATGACCCGCCTTCTCCCGGTCTGCCCGACAATCATTGCTACAACATGTGGTACAACGGTCATGGCCTGGGACTGGGAGAAATGCATCAGGGGTATTGGCAACCGGTGAAGCCCGGCTGGTATTATGCATGCGGGGAGTTCGGGGCCGAGGGACTGGATCCGGTCAGTACCATGAGAAAATATTATCCTGCCGGGTGGCTTCCGGCAAACAGGGAAGAGGAAAAAAGCTGGACTCCCCTTTCCATAGCAGCCTCCCAGACTACAGCTTTTCATTACCTGTGGTACAATACCCAGTACGGCCTGGAAAGCTGGGTGGAGGCCAGCCAGGAACATCAGGCAAGGGCAACACGACTGCAAACAGAAGCAATGAGGAGGAATAACGATATGGTCTCATTTGCTATTCATCTTTTTATCGATGCCTGGCCTGCAGGATGGATGAAAACCATTATGGATGTGGATAGGCAGCCCAAGAAGGCATTTTTTGCTTATAGGGATGCCCTGAACCCGCTTATGGTCTCTCTGAGAACGGACCGGTATCATTTCTGCTCCGGCGAACAGATCGATATCGAAGCATGGTTGTCAAACGATTTGAATAAAGCACCGGAAGGCTACCGGCTCAATTATCAATTTGAGAAAAACGGAAAAGTGTTTTTTGCCCACTCAGTGGATCCTCAGTTGGAAGTAAACGGCTCAAAATTTCAGGGATATATCTCTTTCAATGCGCCAAAGGTCAGCAAAAGAATGGGTTATAAGCTACGCCTGGGGCTGTTTGATGAATCAGGGGGTGAAGTAAGCCAGTCAGTCATTGACATTGATGTATGGCCGGAGGTGGCTGCCAAGGGGGCGAACAGAGTATTTGTCGCGGAATCCACGGGTAATGCCCATGGCCTGCTTTCTGAACTGGAGATTGTTCAAAGCGACGACATGAGTGCTTCGGATGTAATCATTATCGATAATTACGAGTGGTATTCAGGGAACAGGGAGTTGGTGGATCGCCTGGTTAAGTCTGGCAAAACCGCCCTGTTTATGGAGTTGCCGGAAGGAAACTATCAAATAGCAGACTCAGAGGTCAGTTTATTCAACACCATCATGGGAAATTATTATTTCGTCTCTCCGGAAACGGGGCATGACCTGATCAGGTGGGCGAAACCCATGGACTTTCATTTTTGGTATAATGAGAAAGAGCAGGTGGTCACACCGCTTATCGGAACAGTATTCAAAGCCGGTGACTGGACCCCCATACTTTCCAGCGGGCTGACATCCTGGGACAGCCGGGATAATGGCAAATACCTGGCGGTGGCAGAAAAGAGATCCGGGAAAGGAAAATATGTAATCTGCCAACTGCAGTTAAATGAGAGGACAAAAACCAATCCGGCGGCAAAGAAGTTAGCCTATGGATTGCTGGGACTATAAGCTCTGAATCATGAATCCTGCCATTGAAATATTTGCCGATGAACAGCATGTCTGCGGGGAATCGCCTTTGATGGGTGGTGCAGTGTACAGGCAGTTGAACAAATACTCCTTAATGGATGAACAACATACATGAATATATAAATAACCTTGATTACACCGTGGTGGCCCTCTACCTGGTCGTGTTGATTGGAATCGGGTTCTGGGTCAGTTTTGTGAAAAAGAAAAATAAGGATGAGAATCTCTTTCTGGCAGGACACTCCTTGCGCTGGCCTGCCATCGGGCTTACCATGTGGGGTACCAATGTGGGACCATCATTGCTGGTGATTACAGCTGCATCGGGATTCTCCAACGGTATCGCCGCGGCTAATTTCTCGTGGTATGCGTTTGTTTTTATATTGATGCTTGCCATGGTATTTGCCCCTTTTTACAAGATTACCAAAGTCAGTACCCTGCCGGAATTCATGGGCAAGCGCTTTAATAATACCTCCCGCGAACTGCTGGCCTGGTACTCCCTGGTTACTATCCTGATCGCCTGGCTTGCGCTGACACTTGTGGCAGGAGGGTTCCTGGTGAGCCAGATGATGAACTGGCCACTCTGGCTGGCCGTATCTGTACTGGTGGCCATAGGGGCATTTTTTACCATTGCCGGGGGACTGGAAGCCATTGCGATCACAAACACATTTCAGATGATTTTGCTGATAGTGGTCTCCTCCGGACTGGTGATCACCGGCATTGTGAAGGCGGGAGGATTGTCAGAGGTTTACCATGCAGTACCTGCAGGTTACTGGACCCTCTTCCGGCCTGTTTCAGATCCGGATTGGCCCTGGTTGGCCATTATGCTGGGTTACCCCGTTATGGGTATCTGGTTCTGGTGTACCGATCAGTCGATGGTGCAGTCGGTACTTGGCGCTAAAAACCTTAAACAGGGTCAGCTGGGTACCAATTTTATCGGATGGCTGAAGATCATTGATATGCCGTTGTTCGTAATGCCTGGTATACTCTGTCTCGTACTGTTTCCCAATATCGCAGTCCCGGAGGAGGCGTATGCCACCATGGTGGTCAACCTGCTGCCCAACGGGGCCATCGGCCTGGTAATGGCCGTATTTATTGCTGCACTGGTAAGTACTGTTGATTCTTCGCTCAATGCGCTGAGTACCATATTTACACTGGATATCTATGTAAAGAGGTTCAAGCCAAAAGCCGGTCAGAAAGAGATTATCAGGACCGGGAGAGTGGTAACATTTGCCGGGGCCATCATAAGTGTGTTCATTGCCATAGGGATCAGCAAGCTGGAGGGGAGAGATATTTTCATACTCTTTGAATCTATACTTGGCTTTCTGGCCCCACCCATGGCTGCTGTATTTCTGATGGGTGTGCTGTGGAAAAAAGCCACGCCTGCGGCTGCCAATACGGTACTCTCTGCAGGATCGGTGATAAGTATCGGAATTGGTTTGTTGTCGCTTCTGGGGATCCCGGATCAGGCGTTCTGGCCACACCCCCTGCTCTTGTCTTTCTTTATTTTTGTGGGGCTTTTGGTGCTCATCTTTGTCATATCAAAAGCCACGTCTATAAATTATGCCGGGAGTCCGTTGCCCGCTTTAAGAAAAACCATCGCTCAGGATGGCAGCAACAGACTGTTGTGGACCTTATGGATCCTGCTCAGTCTCGTGATGATCGCACTCTATATTTTTTTTAACTGATGAAACGAGCATGAAAATTATTAGCATTATTTCCACAACCGAGCTTGCGAGCTCGCCGAAGGCAAATAGGAATGATAATAATTTACATCGCGAGTTACATGTGGCCATTGAAAGATATTATTATCACATGAAACAAAGATTATGAATAAAGGGATAACAACAACGATCCTGCAGGTTTTGATACTTGTTTTATTCACCGGATGTTCAGCTCCAAAACCTGAAAAACAGGGAGATATCATTACAATCAATGCCTGCCCATGGAGCCCGGCTCATTCCAGGAATGACCAGCAAATGATCTTTCCATTGAAAGACGGCAGGTTATTATTGGCATGGTCAGAATACTACATCACTAAACCATCCGCTGTCGATTATCCACGCTACGAAGGTGAGCATATACACGACTATTCCCCCTGTCGCATTTCAGGTAAAATATCCAGGGATAGCGGGTATACCTGGAGCGGCACTTTTACCCTGCAGGATAACACCGGCAGAATGAACGTTAAGCATCCGAATTTCCTAAGGCTTCCTTCCGGCCGGATACTCTTCTTCTATACCCTGAGGAACGCTGCTTCCATGGAGGAAGTGGATCTGCAGATCTATATGAAACAATCGGATGATGAATGTGAAACCTGGAGTGAACCTGTCAGGATCTCCTCACTGGAGGGAATGAACTTTACCAATCCCGATCATGTATTTATGCATAGCAGTGGACGGATTATACTGCCATTCTTCAACGGCTCCAGGTATGGAGTGGGGGATCATTACCAGGCACTCTGCTACTTTTCTGATGACGGGGGTGCAACATGGAAATACAGTGATAATAAAATGAATCTTCCAGAGCGGGGAGCTGAAGAGCCCGCAATGGTTGAACTGAGTGACAGCAGTCTGATGGCTGTGCTAAGGACTTCTATGGGTACACTCTATAAGTCCTATTCCCGTGACAGGGGAGAAACCTGGACCCAGCCCGGGACTACCGGCCTGATATCTCCTCAGTCAACCCCTCTGCTTAAAAGGATACCTGGTACCGATGATCTGTTGCTGGTATGGAACCGGAATTATGATCCGGACCACGGCCATGGAGGAGAAAGAAACCCCTTGAGTTCTGCCCTTTCAAAAGATGACGGCAAAACATGGCAGAGTATTAAGGATGTTGAGGATTTCCCGGGAGGCACGGCGATGGGGCCCTCTGCACTTTTTCTGGATGATAAGGTCCTGGTGGCCTATGCCTTTCAGGACAGGCCAATGTATACTCTGGCATACGGCACTGAGATCCGTTTGAAGATCATCCCCCTTGAATGTTTTTATCAATGAAAGAACTAAAGAACATAAGATGAATTATTTTAAAATTTTGATCTTTATCGTAGTATCAACCAGCATCATTCAATCCTGCAATCGGGAAGCCACGGAAGACCTGGTGTATCTGGCCGACCTGATGTCCGGCTTTCAGCAGGCCCCCACCAGCGCCGGGGAGGATGAGACCTGGGTACCCATGGAGCTTATTCACGATTATGAAAACGGGATGGTGAAATAAAAACATGATTTCAAATCTACATAACAGTCTTAATATTTAAAGTGTATGAAACGAAGAGAATTTTTACAAAAGACAGGAACAACTGCCGCTGCAGGTATGATTCTTCCAACCATTGTACCATCCACTGTTTTCGGTAAAAATGC
>JBDLIX010000080.1:0-23455 GCA_039714655.1 Bacteroidota bacterium | reverse complement strand
ACTTTATGACTTTCGTTGGGATGAAATTCACCTGACAAACTGAAAGTTCATCAGGTTCAGGGTATCTCCCATTACAACCTGCAAATCTATAAGCTTTTCAAACATGGAATCCAAACGATCCTGTTGTTCTGGTAATAGAGCCAGATCATTCATCTCCTCCGGATCCATTGCCAGATTAAAAAGCCTCTTTACACCAGCATAAGGATAAACAATAAGCTTATAATCATCAATGCGGATCATTCGTTGCAAATCCATATATGCTCCATATACTTCAGGATAATTGGTCTGATTATTTACACCCTCAATAAAGGACTTCAGGCTGTTGAACTCAACATAATGCGGCACTTCTCCCCCTGCATATTCAATAACTGTGGGCATGATATCCTGAAGGTATACAGCCATATCCTTTTTCTTCCCCCTGGGTATATCGGGACCTACAATGATCATGGGTGGGCGCAGGCTGTGATCATACATATTCTGTTTTCCAAGAAGGCCATGCTGACCCACTGAAAGGCCATGATCTGCCGAAAAGAATATGTAACTGTTTTCAGCCATCCCTGTCTCTTCCAGTTTCTCCAGAATGCGTCCAATCTGAGTATCCATATGACTTATAATGGCGTAGTACTCCTGCCTGTTTACTTTCACTGAGTATTCGGTTCTCGGAAAAGGCGCCAGCATTTCATCCCTTAGGCGGTTACTGCACCCCATCTCGTTCTTATAAGGATATTCAGGCAGGAAATTTGCCGGCATATTTATTTCATCAGTGGGGTACATATCCACATACTCTTTTGGCGATTGACGGGGGTCATGGGGAGCGTTAAAAGCGATGTACATAAAGAAAGGATCTTCAGAGGTTGAGGCATTTTCCAGAAAATCCATGGTTTCATTGGCAACCACCTCACTCCAGTGGACCCCACCCTTCCAGAAACCTCCAAAAGTGGTATCCCATGGGGTCCAGTTCCAATCATCTTCACTTTGGGGCCTGTTATACCCTTCAGGAACCTGGTTAGGCATCCCGGCTCTTACTGATCCTACATGATGAAATATCACTGGTGGATCGATATTTACATGCCACTTCCCGGTAAAGTAGGTTTCGTAGCCAAGCTTCTCCATCTCCTGGCTCCAAAGTTCTCCTCGAGCCGCAAGGGTATCCAATTGATTCTCCAGTGCATTGGCACGCCAGAGAAACCTTCCCGTATTTAACATGGTCCTGGAAGCTACACAGATAGCACCGTGCCATCCTCCCATGTTATAAGCTGTTGTAAATACTGTACCCTGCCTGGCCAGCTCATCCAGTGTAGGTGTAATCACCTCAGGATTGCCCAGCTCATGAATGGTGTTAAAACACTGATCATCTGCAAAAATGAAAAGGATATTGGGTCTCACTGCTTCCTGAGTTTGACAGGATTCCAGCATGAACAAACCTACCAGGGAAAATATGAGTGTAAACTGTCGCATACTCCTGTAAACATAAGGAATTTTCCTGTGAAGTGTCTCCTCATTGTAATTCATCTTTTCGGGCTTAGGGGTGTTTATTAGGGCTACTCCTTTAACTTGAAGATCCTTTCCATAAGTTGCCACTTTTCTTTGGCAGTGGCTTCTGACGAAGTGTACTGGAACCTGGATACATATGCTTCCCATTCAGCTTGCCTGGGCTTTTCGGCCAACGCTTCCATGGCACGATCATGATCAAATTCAGGTACCGTATCCATGATCATAAAAAGTCGTGTACCTACGATGTAGATTTCCATATCCAGGATTCCCACATCAACCATGCCCTGGGTAATCTCAGGCCAGATTTTACCTGGAGCGTGGACTTTTTTATAGGCTTCGATCAGTTCAGGATCGTCCTCAAGGGTGAGGGTTTTACAATATCTTTTGTAGGAAAGATAATCTCTTTCTGAATGAGATTCCATATCATTGGAGTTTTGGTTCATATTTATATTCGCAAGGATTGTTTGGAGGCTTGTCTGAAATTACAATTACAGGAAATCCCCAAGGGCTTCCATTTTGAATCGGTCAATTTCTGCTGGTATGTGCTCCTGCTGCATGATTAGCTCTATCTGCCGGATAATTTCAGGGTTCTCATCAGCCACATTTAGCTGCTCCTGTATATCCGCTTCAAGGTTGAAGAGTTCCAACTCCAGGTTTCCATCCTTGATATCCTTTCGGATCGCTTTCCATTGGTTCATTCTGACTGCCTGCTGTCCGTTGTATGCCGGAAACTCCCAATAAAGGAAGGGATGCTCCACCTGTTCACCCTCACCCAATAGTTCGGGCAAATAGCTGATCCCATCCGTGTTTTCAGGAATATCAACACCAGCAACATCACACAAGGTGGGCAACAGGTCCCAGAATGCCGATATATGCTCTGATTCGGATCCGGGCTTTATTATACCTGGCCAGCTTGCAATCAATGGGACCCGGATCCCTCCTTCATGCACGTAACCCTTTGCCCATCCCCTTTCCGATTTGAAAGGGCCGCCCGAATTAAACCAGGGCGAATCTGCACCACCGCTATAGGTAGGTCCATTGTCAGAAGAAAAAATAATCAATGTATTGTTATAGATTCCTTCATCCTTCAGTTTCATGATCAGTTCTCCCACACGTTCGTCCAAATAAGATATCATGGCAGCATAGGCAGCATGTGGATAACGATGCGGAAAATAATTCTTATCGCCCGTATAGGGTGGTTCATCTCCAAATTTTTCCACATAGTAATCCACCCACTCCTTTGGTGCCTGAAGGGGATTGTGAGGGATGGGTGATGCCCAGTAGAAGAAAAATGGCTCATTCTTATTGTTTTCGATAAAATTGATCATCTCAGAGAACATCACATCAGGTGCATATTCAGTAAGGTTGTACCGGGAATAGCTCTGCCAATCAAAAGGGTCTGCTCCCTCCTCCAGGGCGGTGTTAGGGGCAACCGTATCGTTATCCAGGTGAATCCGGTTCTCATTCAGGTAGAGATGAACCGGGTAATAGGTGTGGGCCTGCCGCTGGCAATTGTATCCGCAGAAGAAATCGAATCCCTGTCGGGTTGGAATTCCTTCCGTATGGGGAGCACCCAGTCCCCATTTACCAATCATCCCGGTTTTATATCCTTCAGACTGTAGCAGTTTTCCAATGGTGACAGTACCTGTGGGAATGGGCCGCTGTCCCTCCAGGGTAGAATCGCCAATCATGGCACGATAATCCCATACCATACCCCGCTCCCTCCACTCATCATTTCCCCGAATATGGGCATGACCGCTGTGTAACCCGGTCAGAAGCACACAACGGGATGGTGCACAGACCGGTGATCCTGAATAGTGTTGTGTAAATTTCATACCGTTGGCAGCCAGATTGTCGATATTTGGTGTTTCTATCAACTCCTGACCATAACATCCAAGTTCCCCATAACCCAGGTCATCAGCAAGAATAAATATAATATTGGGTTTGCTCGGGCCCTTCTCCTGTTTAGTCAGGGTACATCCAGACAACAATACAACTCCTATGGTAAAAGAAAAGAAGAAAATGTTGCGAAGGGTTTTCATATATATCAGGTGTATTCGATTTATTTCCTGAAAAATGGCAATAATTTACCAGGAATAAAATCCTTTAAGAAACTATTTTGAAATCTCTTCGGCTCCCAGTGTCCTCCCGATCTCCTCCAAAGACTTTCCTTTGGTTTCCGGGACCATAAATTTCACCCAGATGAGTTGAAGCACCATCATCAGGGAAAAGAATGCAAATATGTAACCGGCATCAAAATTCCTGATGGTAATTGGGAAAAGGAAAGTCAGCAATGCGGCAAACATCCAGTGGGTAAAGCTTCCAAGGGATTGACCGGCTGCACGATGATCATTCGGGAAGATCTCAGAGATAAATACCCATATGACTGCCCCCTGACCAATGGCATGTGCAGCAATAAAGGCCACAATACAAATAAGGACAATCAAACTAATGGGTCCCAGTATATTGGATGAGTCTGACTTGGCCTTTTCAGCAATTGCTTTTACCTCAGCGGTGGTAGCTTCTGCAGGAATGATAATCTGATCGCCTTTGTACCTGTCCAGTTGTGAGGCCTGAATAAGTGCTGTTTTTGCGGAAGCAAAACCGTTGCGAATATTTTGCTGGTCAGCTTCACTCCTGAAACCCTCATTATTCTCAATTTGAATCATACTGCCTGAGGAGCCGATCAAATCGATTGCACTGGAAACCACTTTAAACTCGGTGACACTCAGGAACGCAATTCCAATGATCCCAAGTGAAATAATATAACCAAATGATCCAATAAACAGCAAAAAACGTCGTCCCAGTTTATCAATGAGCCACAGTCCGATAAACGTAAAAATAAGGTTGGTAACTCCCAGACTTATGGATGCAGCCAGGGTATCACTGATACCGGCCATATCGAGCAACCTCGGAGCAAAATAGAGAACGATATTGATGCCCGATAACTGATTGAAAAATGCAATAAGAAACGCAAGCATAATGGGTAACCGTAACCGCTTTGTCCAGAAACCTGAGCTTTTCTCAGTGATGACAGCTGAGCTTTCCACCTCATTGACAAGTGATTCGATCTCGACTTCTGACATTCCCGGGTTAATTTGTCTGAACACCGCTGCTCCTTCCGAACGCTTATTGGCATGGATGATCAGCCATCGCGGACTCTCGGGAAGCATAAAGGTCATCACCGAGTATATGAGTGCTGGTACCGCCTCAACACCAAGCATCAGACGCCAGGCACTCTCATCCGCAATGAAAGTGCCAAACAGGTAATTTGAAAAGTACGCTATAAGGATCCCAAATACAATGTTAAACTGGAACATCCCTGCCAGTTTTCCCCGGTCTTTTGCCGGAGCAATTTCGGAAATAAACATAGGTGCAGCAATGGTGGATATGCCAACTCCCAAACCTCCAATAAGCCTGGCAACCATAAAAATGTAGACATCGGAAGCCATGGCTGAACCTATGGCAGATATGAAGTAAAGAAATCCAATGCTGACCAGGGTCTTTTTCCTTCCAAAACGCGAGGCTGGAAAACCACCAAGGAAAGCTCCTATTACTGTTCCCCATAAGGCTGCGCTCATGGCCCAACCATGCATGGTTCCACTCAGCGTCCAGAGCTCCTGTATCTGCTTTTCAGCGCCTGAAATAACAACAGTATCGAAACCGAATAAGAATCCCGCAAGTGCAGAAGTGACTGCCCAGAAAAGTAAACGTGATTTTTTCATTAGATGCTATATGGTGAAAACGCCCTCGATCTCAACCAGCAGGTCTTCACGGCAGATATCCGATATGAGGAAAAGTGACGAGTTGCTGTTCAGTTTTGACTCGCAAACCTCCTTCACAATGGGGATATCCTTGTTGTACTTCACATACGCCCTCAGGTGCGAAAAGCGGATCTGTGAAACATCAAAATCCAATCCCAAAGACTCCTGGTTCTCTATTGAAAAAAGCTGAAAAATATTATCAATGGTGGTGAGGGTCTGATTTTCTACATCACCCACATGTACGGTTTTCTCTCCCAGGATGGATGCGGTTCCCGATACATATATATAATGGCTCGATCCAATGGAAACCAGTTTGGCCCGTTCGAATTTTGGTGTACACTTCTTTTTAATGCCCTCAGCTGCTGTACCTTTCAGAACAAGCTCGGAATATCGATGGGCATCAATTTGACCCGGATTCTGTATGGGTTTCACCGATACTTGGTGAGATGGTGAAAGTGCGATAAATCCAATGATCACTCCTCCTGTGGTCATGCCGATCCCCGTAGCTGCAGGAAATCCATTGTCAAAAGTACCCTTATCATAATAACGGGATCGTACATCATTGAATACCTGATAATTCTGGTGTTCTTTTGCAATGCCCTTAACCTGGGCAATATTCTCAATGTAATTCCACTGTCTTATGATGTGGTGAATGGAGAGACCCTCCTCCTGCAATATCTGCATGGCAATCTCAAATGCCCTCTCTGATGACTCCAGGATGCTCTCTCCCTGAATGCCTGTTAAACCTTCGGCATGGACCGTTTTAAAACCATCCTGCTCAACAATGGTATAATTCAGTCCTGATAACGACTTATAATGTACCTCAATGCCAGCAGAGGCCCTGGCACATATAAGCTCCAGGACAACATCGTTTCCACATATGGGAGACTGAGCCACAATGCTTGTTGCGGGCAAGTGTGTACCGCAGGCAGTGGAAAGCTGCTCCCTGATTATGGCTGACCGCTCATCATATTCATTCCTGGATGAGGCTGCAATGAAAAAGGTTTGTTGGGTGACAAAGTATCTGGCTTCCCCTTCGGGAAAGATAAAATCAGTAAGTTGTTCAATACAACTCTGGACCTGCTCTGGGAAAGACTTCCCGACAACAGGTTCAATATGCTCAATATCAATATTTTTCAAAGATTGAGCCTCACTCCTCATAATAATCTGTTCCACCATGCTCGCTAGCTCCAAGGGTAATAAGGATCACAAATATAGAATTTTTTCAGGAATCAGAAATATCAGCTGTTGATTAACAGGTCACTCCGATTCCAGAATCCTGATATTCTTAAAAGCAACCTCATCACCGTGGTCCTGCAACAGGATATGTCCGCTTTCAGCCTCCCCAAAAGCAGGCCATTTGGAATACTTGCTGTAGGCCACCAGTGCTTTCCACATCTGGGTTCCACGTTCGTATTCAATGACCTTAATTCCATTGAGGTAATGTGCTACTTTCGAACCTTTCACCTCAATACGGGCCCGGTTCCATTTTCCAACTCCATTGGACCGTTTTTGTCGCTCATCCTGACCATATAGAAGGGCATTGGCCTCAATCAGGTCATAGAGTGAAGCAAAGGTGCGATTTCCAGAAACACCATTATTTGCATCGGGATGATTTTGATCATCCAAAATCTGATATTCACATCCAATGGCCGATCCTGCACCGGTATTCAGGTCAGGGTCCACAAAATATTTGATACCGCTGTTAGCACCTTTGGAAAGTTTAACGTCAACTTCTAATACAAAGTCCTTATACTTCTTGATGGTAACAATATCTCCTCCATGGGCCGACTCGGCACCTCCACTTGAATGAACAACAAGCAATCCATCAGACATGCTCCATCCCATCTCCGGAAAATGGTCCAGTTTGGCACCTCTCCATCCCTCGCCGGTTTTTCCATCCCACAGTAGTTTCCAGCCCTCCTTCTTCTGGCTTGGAGTCAACATATTGGTCAGATAGCTCACTTCAGGTGAGAGCTCCACATCAGCTTTCATATGTTTTTCGGGCTCATCTGTAGTGATCCTTATATTTCTCCAGCGGATCTCCTTTCCCGCCAATTGTCCCTGATTACCAATACCATGTACTTGCAGGGCAATAATTCCCTCTTTGCGTGCATCATCCACAAGATTCGTAAAATTTACTCCGTTAATGTAGGTGCGAATGGTGCTGCCCACAGCTTCAATCCGGATGTGGTTCCATTCACCTCTTTTATTCGCTTTAGTGGCACATTGGTTATACGACATAGGATACAGCCAACCACGATCCGCTTCCTCATAGATCCCCCCGGCCCAGGGTCTGTTATCATGATCATCACACTCCACCTGGTACCCATTTACCCTCTCAGTACCATCGGGTTTGGTGGCTTTACTCCGGAACTGAACTCCTGAGTTGAGTCCCCGGTCCATCTTCATCTCATACTCCAGGATAAAATCTCCATAGATCTTCTTGGTGGCCATAAAGGTATTGGGAGTACCAACCATGGAGGTCCCGATCACCTCACCATTCTCCACACGAAACTCAGCTGTGCCATCCAGCTTTTCCCAACCTTTCAGGTTTTTTCCATTAAATAATTCCACCCATTGCTGGGCATTTACAGAGGGAGTCGCAATCATCCCTACCAGCAGTACTATCCATAGTTTCTTCATACTTTCAACTTTATAACTTTATAGACTTTATAGGCTTTATAGCTCGATGTTAACTACTGAGAAATCTCAGTAGTTAACATCGGATTTAAATAATCTATTTTTCGATTAAATTCAAAATCATACAACGTCACCTCTCGCAAGAGATAAAACGATTCCCAATAATTTTCTATGGAGCGGATATAATCCCGTTTGGCAGCTTCGCGTTCGGCCAGTGATATATTCAGGTCAGTAATGCTGATCTCCCCGTTCTGAAACTTCTTCAGAGCGATCAGGTACCCTTTTTCTGCCACCTTATCCGCTGCCTCTGCTGTTTCTATCTGTGATTTGATCAGGTTGAACTGCTCCACCTGTACCACCACCCTGCGTTCAAAATCCTGACGGTCCTGCTCCACATCATAAACTACTAGTTCTCTTTGAGATTCAGCAAGTTTTACCTGTGATTCTGATCTTCCCCAATCCAGGATAGGGACACTTAAAGAAAGCCTGACATTTTGCTGTTGCTCAGGATTTACATACACCTCTCCAAATTCATCGGCACTATTCGACACCCCATAACTCATTTGTAATGTAGCCCTTACCCCCGCATTTCTTTTGGCCCTTGTCAGTGATTGATCGGCGTGGATCAAGCGTCGTTCAAATTGGGGTGTCTCTTTCCTGTTTTCCAGTGATTCAGCCAAAGCTTTTTCCGGATCTACTTCCCAGAGAATCATATCAAGCGGGATGCTCAATTCTATGGTTTGGTTCTGGTCCAGCCCGATGTACTTCTTAAGCTCATAGTCAGCATTCTTTAGATTAATCCGTGCATTGTTCAATGCTTTCTGAGCATTAAAAACGGATAATTGAATCCTTGAAAAATCGTTTTCCGATATATTCCCCAGTTCCTGTTTCACTTCAGCAATCTTCAGGTTATCACCGGAGTTCTTCAAGTTGCTCTGCGCAAGTCCAAAATTGGTTTGAATGCTCAGGTATCGAAAAAACAGAGACGTTGCTCTGTAGGAGATCTCCTCAATGCTCTCAATGAAATTTTTCTGAGCCTCTTCATAAACAAGTGGTTCGGTCATCCGGGTCCATTTCATCCAGTTGTATGCGAACAATGGCTGCGTGATCCCCACACTCACAGGATACCCTGAGAACCCAACAGTCTGGTTATTAAAGTCCTGGAGACGAACAATCCCTGAAGCCGCATATACGTATGCCCCTAGCTGAGGTATGGGTTGACTGAGCGAGACCTGGGCATTTGTTTCCAGCTGGGTAACCTGATTGAAAACGATGCTGCCATCAGGCTGTACAATGGGTTTTGTCTGGTTCTCAAAATCGGGCAAGTTTCCCGATAATGTGAGCTGTGGCCGAAACCTGGTCTGATGATTCTTCCAGCGCCAATAGTAGTTCACATCCCTGTTTTGGGCATACTTCACGGCAGAGGACTGCGATATTGCCAGATCCACCACATTCCTGAGACTTAGCGAGACCAACAGGGATTCCTGCCCCTCTATTCCAAGGGGGATCAGGAATAACAACAATAAGATAAATCTTCCAGAGTTCTTGATCATCACCTGTTCAAGTTCAATCCATCAAAATCCTCCATGGAAGAGATATCAGATAAAATAACCCTCTCACCTTCGCTCAGGCCTTCAACCACCTCCACATAATCATCACTCCTGAGTCCTGTTCTGATATCCCGTTTTACAGCCTGTCCGGCCTCCAGGACATACAGCTGGTGTTCCCGGCCCCGGTTAAGAGCAGGTCCAAAGGGAAGGCGCAACACACTGTCACGCTCTGACCGTACAATCTCCAGGTTTACATTCAGATTGGGTCTAAGCTTAAAATGACTGCTCTCATGGAGGTTTACATCAAATTCGATCTTCCGGTCACGAATAACCGGACTCACCGTTCCAACCATACCTGTCAGCTGTTCATTGTCAATTCCAACATATACTTTCGTACCCGTCTTCAAATGTTCTGAAAAATCATCATCCACCTTTCCCAGGATTTTGAAGTTTGTCAAATCTGACATTTCGATGAGCAGACGGTCAGAATTAATTTTTTCCCCTACTTTGCCTCTGATGGAGAGAATAATCCCGGCAGATGGTGCCCGGATGATCATTTTGCCAAGAGCCTCCTCTTTGGTGTCCAAAACCTTTTCCTGCATCTCAATCTGAAGCCTTAATCCCTCTTCGTCTGCCTCCAACTGCTGCAATCTGATATTGTTCTTCTCCTTAAGCATCAACAGATCCTTCTCGGCCAGTTCCAACTCCTGCCGGGTTTTCTCAAACTTCGCCGGTGAAATCCCTCCTACCTCCAACAATTGTTCCTGATCGGTCAATTCTGATTTCAGAGAGGCAATCCTGAGATTTTTCACCTGAACGTTATAATCAAGGTCTACCTTGGTGCTTCTGGCATTCAATTTATTTTTCCTCAGGGCATTCTGTTTCACTTCCAGCTGATCCTGGATATTCTCAATCTCTGCCTGTATGGGAGTTGGATCAAGAATGATGATGGGTTCCGCAGCATCCACATGGCTTCCAACCTCCTTTAGTATCTCTTTGATAATACTTGAAGCCGGACTCAGAATGAGCACCTCGCTCTGTGGTTCCACAATTCCCTCGCCTGTAAAAGACCGGATCACACTTCCAACCTCTACTTCAACAATTTGAATATCCTTTGGCTGGGAAGTATCAGAGGTAAACGGGACAAAAACTACCACAATGATGGCAGCCATAAGTAAAAGTGGTATTCCTATATAAAATCCGTTTCGAATTCTTGACATTCTTATGCAATTGATGGGGGTTAATCAAATAAGCCCGAAAGTTAAGAAACATCTACATAAAAGCATTCCTTTTTCAGTCCAAAATGAATCAAATGGAGTAGAGAACAATAGTATCAACGATGAAGATTGTTATCAGTGTGCTTCTCCTTATCACATCTCAACCTGTTTGCTAAGTGCCGATTTGATGGGATTCAATACACGCTCCAACAAGCGCTTCTTATCTGTCAGTATCTCAGCATTCCCCTGCATGTTCTGACTGAAAGTGATATTATAATCATAGTAGGTATAGAGTCCGGCAGGCAGCTCCACCTCCACCATGTAAAAATCGTTATCAGGGACCTCTGAAATATTACTCACAAGTCCTTTGACCATCCCATACTCCAGGTATGGGTAGTTGTCGAACTGGATGTTGACCTGCTGACCCTTCCTAACCTTTCCGGCACCCTCCATGGGCAGGCTGATCTTTCCCACAATGGATCCCGATTCAGCCGGAACAATGGTTAAAACCTTTTCTCCGGCCTTTACATTCTGGTTTTCACTCCAGAACCTTGTAAAAGTCACCGCACCACTGACCGGTGCCACCAGCAGGTAATTCTGCTCCCAGGAGGCAACGGATGCTTTCAGATTGTTGAAGGACTCTTCCAGTATGTTGATATTTTGAGACCGCTCTTCCTGCTGTTTCAACTCAAGGTCCACAATCTGCTCCTCAATCCGACCCACACTAATATTGTTTTCAGCAATAAGGCTCACAACCTCCTGCCATTGATTCCGCTTTGCCAGCATTGCAGAATGGGATTTCTCCATATCAGATTGGGAGACAACAGATTCGATATACAGATCAGCGTCGCGGTTAGATTGTCTCTGTGCAATTTCATACTCCTCTTCAGCAATTTTCGCTCTCTCTGTAAGGCTTCTTGCAAGATCCTGCTGTTTCAATAGTTCCGAACGCAACAACTGAATCCTGCGCTGGTGGTAGTTGAGCCGCTTAAACTCTATGTAATCCCTGTAAGCTTTCAGGAAGATAGAGTAGTTGGACTGAATTGTTCCCAACTGTACGTTATGAAGCTCCGGCAAGTCGTCCGAAACCTCCTCTATCCGGTTAGAATCAAGAAACGTCAGTTCTGTTTTAAGCTGCATCACATCATCATATGCTGCAGGATTTTCGATCATAGCCAGCACATTCCCTGACTCAACCAGTTCATTATCACGGACAAACAACCTATCAATCTTACCACTGGTACGAGCCTCCAGATCTGCTGGAGGATTGACGGAAGTGACCACTATCCTGGCTTCTTTTATATCGGGATACCTGAACACCCAACTTCCGAAAATCAACAATGCAAGGAGGAAAAGGAAAAAAATAATGCCGTTTCGGGTGATCCAGCCCGGAACCCGTCCCAGCATATCTTCAACTTCATTCCTCTGAAGTTCAACTCCCCCGGGAGATTTTTCTGCTGGCATATCAATTTGAATTGGTTGAGGCTAAGATAGTAAAAAGTCACAACTCACGAAGTTGAGTCCCGGGCTTTCAATTGATAAATGGAAACCATATTTTTGTGGAATAGAATGCATCCCGCTTTCATAAAATGTAGAATATGATGACCTCATTAAAGAAATATGCCATACTCACAGCAATCCTGACCGGACCTCTTTTCTTCTCAGAGTGCGGGTCGGGCGGATCCGATAAAAGGGCTGAGAAAGAGAAGATCAATGAGCAAAACAGAGCTGAGAGTATCATGACTTCAAGAACCATGGGCCTTGCTTTCCTGGAAGAGAATAAACTGGAAGAGGCTGAGCAAGAATTTCTTAAACTGATATCCCTTGCCCCGGAAGAAGCCATTGGCTATGCCAATCTGGGACTGGTCTACCTGAGAATGGGCAGGTATGATGAAGCTGAAAAGAATTTGGTGAAGGCAATGGATCTCACCCCCCTTGATCCCGATATCAGGCTGAACCTGGCCACGGTTTACAAATACCAGAATGACAACGACAAATTCGTGGAAGAGCTTGAAAAAGCCATCGAGGCTGACCCGGGTCATGTGCAATCCATTTACAGGCTGGCTGAGTTCTACAGCGGCAACAACGACAAAGCTACCCTGCTCAAGAGAGAAGCGTATTTAAATCAGACCCTTAAGGTCTCCCCTGCCAATCTTGTCCCAAGATTGCACCTGATTGAAGTCCTTCTTCATCTTGACAAATCCCATGAAGCCCTTTTACAATTGGAGGAGGTTGGAAGGATTTTCCCTGAGTTCCCCGATGAAGCCAAGGAGTATTACAACCAGGCCTTCGATGCAATCAAAGCCAGCAAGATGGATGAAGCCCTCACTGCTGCACTGATATTTCACAACTTCCTTAAACTTTCCAATCCCTACAACAAGGGAATTACAGAGTTAAAGGGATTTGAAGGCACCTCCGTCGGTTCACCTCTGTTTACATTTAGTGAAACAGCTCCACTCTATATTTCTGATGGTGAATCAATCCTGGATGCCATCAGGTTTACCGATGTGACTGTGTCGGCCGGACTTGAACTATTTGAGGGTTCGGTGAAATCAGAAAAAGCTGCTGCCACCCATATTGCCATGGGTGATATTGACCATGACGGAACAGATGACCTCTACCTGGGAACTTATGAACCAGACCAGGAGGATTACCAGTATTACATGCTGAAATCAGAAATGGGGAGGTTCAAAAACATTACAGAAGGGACAGGAATAAATCACCAGGGAGAAGAGTCCAATGCAGCCTTTACTGACTATGACAATGATGGTTGGTTTGATCTCCTTATTATGAAACAGGGAGAACCCATTCTATATAAAAGTATCAGCGAGGGAAAGTACGAAGATGTCTCCAGTAAGGTTTTCTCAGAAAAGATAAAAAATGGCACCCGTGGCCTCTTCTTTGATATGGACCATGAGGGTGACCTGGACCTGTTTATCACAACATCAGGAGAAAACAGAAGTTTCAGGAACAATGGTGACGGCACCTTCGCGGAACATTCCGAAAAATCCGGATTATCCGGGAATATCACCGGGAGTAGTGAAGGGTGTTTTGGAGACTTTGATGATGACGGGGACATCGACCTTTTTGTGGTAACCCGGGAGAGAAGCTGTGACCTCTTCTCAAACATGCGCGAAGGGAGATTTGACAACATCACTTCCGAAAGTGGCTTTCAGGATATTCGTGATGTTACCATGGTCTCAGCAGGCGACTACAACAATGATGGATTCCTGGATATTTTTATTGCTGGCAGTGAAACGGAATCATTCAAATGGTTCAGAAACAGAGGCAATGGCACATTTGAGGAAGAGAATAAGTCAGGGAGTATATCCGGGTCATCAGAAGGATTCAATGCTTATGATGCTGAGTTTTTCGATTTTGACAATGACGGGTTTTTGGATCTGTTCATTATTGGAGAACCTGGTGAAGATCAAACCATAGGAGGGATCCTTCTGCACAACGACGGAACAGGGGATTTTGAAGATGTTTCCCGCCTGTTACCGGCAGATCTTGAAGGGGGCCGGCAGATTGCACTGTCAGATTACAACGAGGATGGTGATCTGGATATCTTCCTGGCCGGATTGCATGGCGGGGTACGGTTGCTGCGCAATGATGGTGGCAATGCAAATCATCACCTGAAGATCCGCCTTGTGGGAGTAAGGAGAGGTAGCGGAAAAAACAATTATTATGGCATCGGTGCTAAGATCGAACTGCGGGCAGGCAACCTATACCAGATGAAAGTGGTAACCCAACCCAATATCTATTTTGGGCTGGCTGACAGATCTGATGTGGATGTTGTAAGGATCCTCTGGACCAATGGGACCCCGCAAAATGTATTAAATCCGGGGATTGAGAAAGACCTTATCGAGGAGCAGCAGCTCAAAGGATCCTGTCCGTTTCTCTATGCATGGAACGGCAACGAATATCTGTTTGTAAAAGATATCATGTGGAGAAGCGCGCTGGGAATGCCCATGGGAATCATGGGGGAAGAGCAAACCTATGCATTTGCAAATGCCTCTGAAGACTACCACAAGATTCCTGGTAATATGTTGAAACCAAAGGATGGAAAGTATTCCATCCAGATTACCGACGAGTTGTGGGAAACCATCTACTTTGACGAAGTGCAACTGATGGTTGTGGACCATCCCGATTCGGTGGATATCTATGTGGATGAACAGTTTGTCCCCCCACCCTACCCACAACTTAAGATCCATCCTGTTTCTAAAAAAACAGCACCAGTGCTGGCCACAGATAGTTACGGAAACGACGTGACCAACATGTTAAGTAAAAAAGATGACAGGTATGTGGCAGGATTTAAAAAGGAGAGATACCAGGGAATTACCGAGATGAGGGAGTTGATAATCGATCCCGGAAATTTGGTCCAAACAGACCGCATGTACCTGTTCATGAATGGATGGATATTCCCCACCGATGCCAGCATAAACCTGGCGCTGTCACAGGGCGAGAATGAAAAGGTGGTGGCTCCTTACCTTCAGGTAATGAACAGGGAGGGCCAATGGGAGACTGTCATTGAGAACATCGGTTTTCCACAGGGGAAAAACAAGACGATCATTGCCGACCTTTCCGGGAAATTTCTTACAGAGAACCACCAGGTCCGGATTTGCACCAACATGGAGATCTATTGGGACCATGCCTTCTTCGCCGCAACGCTCCCAAACGCACCTCTGAGAACAGTCAGGCTAGATCCGGTGAATGCTGACCATCACTACCGTGGATTTTCACGCATGTACAGGAAAGAGGGCCCCTATGGACCGCACTGGTTCGACTATGAAACGGTCACTACGGAACAGAAATGGCGGGATCTTTCAGGAACCTATACCAGGTACGGAGATGTACTGGAGCTGCTTCTAAATCCTGATAATCAATATATTATTGCCAACGCAGGGGATGAAACAACCATTGAATTCAATGCTGCTCAGTTGGAAGAGGTGCCAGATGGCTGGAGCAGGGACTTCCTGATCTATTCTGCAGGCTGGGTGAAAGACGGCGATATGAATACCGCCATGGGCAACCGTGTTGAACCACTGCCATTCCATGGAATGACCCGGTACCCTTACAACAACACTGAATCTTATCCCGATAGCCGGGAGCTCAGGCAATACCACAAGAAATACAATACAAGGGAAGTGACCGACCAAGAGTTCCGTCGCGCTGTGTTTGAGATGCAATGATTATATTTGGCGCTGGATGATGAAGATGAATGTGAGAAGGAGGCCTGGATATATCCTGGTTATTGTGGCAGGTTTGATCAATCTGATCTCCTGTGATCAGCCTGAGCCTGAGATCCGGTTCAAAGATGTTACCGTGGAAGCTGGAATTGATTTCATTTACAATTTCGGTGACTACACCTACGAAAATATCCTGGAAAGCAGTGGTTCGGGAATCACTGTTTTTGACTACGATGGTGACCAACATCTGGACCTCTACATGATGAATGGCACCTGGCTGGAAGGGATCTCCGATGATGAGGGGAAAGTGTTCGAAAACAGCCCCAACAAACTTTACCGTAACCTGGGCAACGGCACCTTTGAAGAGGTGGGAGAGAAAGCCGGAGTTGACGACAGGCATTGGAGCATGGCAGCCGGGGCCATTGATTATGACCTTGACGGGGACCAGGACCTTTATCTCCTGAATTACGGTCCCAACATATTTTATCAAAACAATGGAGACGGGACATTTACCGATATCACGCACAAACTGGGTCTCTCGGGGCCCGATACCCTGAATGGATTTCTCAAATGGAGTGTGGGTGTCTCCTTCTGGGACTATAACCGGGACGGACGCCTGGATGCTTTTGTGGGTAACTTTCTGGCCTTTGATCCCCAATACGTCTCGCCAACTACTCCCCAAATGATGCCCCATCCTTCGGAATATGCCGGACAGGCCTCCATGATGTATGAGCAACAGCAGGATGGCACCTTTAGAGATGTTACTGCGCTCATTGGCCTCCATTTTCCCGATTCCAAATGCATGGGACTAACAGTTTATGACTATGATGCAGATGGTGACCTGGACCTGTTTCAGGGCAATGACCACCAGGCCAATTTCATGTTCAGAAATCAGGAGGATGGTTTCAAAGAAGTTGGAGTGGAAATTGGTGTAGCTGTAAACAGCCACGGACAAACCACCGGGTCCATGCACGGAGCCATTGGCGATGTGGATGGAGATGGATTCATCGACCTGCTTGTACCCGATCTGAAATATGGTGCGCTTTACCGCAACCTGGGAAACGGGAGCTTTGAAGATATTACCGAAAAGAGCGGCGTGGCTGCTGCCTTTTCAGGCAAGGGACAGTGGGCCTCTGCCCTGTTTGATTATGACAATGACGGGGACCTGGACATCTTTTCTGCCAATGGAACTGCTGAGGAACTGATCAAACAATATCCCATTTTGCTGGAAAATGACGGTCATGGTAATTTTACCGATGTGGGACGCGGATTGAGCCCCTATTTTTCCACAAAGCGCTCAGGACGCGCTGCTGCTATCTGGGATTATGACAATGACGGAGCCCTGGACATCATTGTCTCCCACCTGGATATGAAAGCTACACCGGTCCTTTTAAAAAACAGCTGCCTCAACAACAACCATTGGCTTGGTCTTACGCTGCAAGGAAGCGCCGGACCGGCATCTGCTATCGGTGCCAGGGTGATTGTTCACACCGGTGAGGATGCAAAAGTGTTTATTAATCAATGGACCACCACCTACCTCACAAGCAGTGATCAAAGGCTCCACATCGGACTGGGCAAAAAAAAGAGCGTTGACCGGCTGGAAATCATCTGGTCGGACGGAACAACGGAATCATTTCCCGAACCTGAAATTGACCGCTACCTCACCCTCAAACAAGGCAGTGGAATCAAAGAAACTGAACCTGGCACCCCTTCCCAATAGGAATCAAAATGCAAGGTTATGAAGATTTGGTATGTGTTATGGATATTTCCTCTGATGATTTCATCATGCCGGAGTGATAAGAAGCATGAAATCAGCGCCGGAACAGATCCCTCCTCCATCAGGCTGTTTGAAATACGAAAGCCTGAGCAAACAGGGATCCATTTTGAGAACAGGCTAACCGAAGGAGTTGAGCACAACTCGGTCAACGATCTCTATTTTTACAATGGATCGGGACTCTCCATTGCTGATTTTAACAACGATGGGCTTCAGGACATCTATTATGTTTCGGCTCAACAGGCCAATGCACTCTACCTCAACAGAGGAGATATGCAATTTCAGGATGTGTCAGATGCCTCCGGAACAGCAGACTCAACCGGATTTCAAACCGGTGTTACCACAGTGGATATTAATTCAGACGGATGGATGGATCTCTATCTCTCTGTTTCCGGTCTCTATACAGAGCGACATTTAAGGAAAAACAGGCTCTATGTGAACCAGGGACCCGACCAGCATGGGGTCCCCGTTTTTAAAGAAGATGCACATAGTTATCAACTGGATATCGATATGTACTCCACACAGGCATCCTTCTTTGACTATGACCTGGATGGAGACCTGGATATGATCCTTGCCAACCACCATCAGATCGATTATCCATTTCAGGAGCTGGAGAAATACCTTGAGACGGAAAGCACTGTAACAGGCGACAGGCTATACCAGAACCAGGACGGGAAATTTGTAGATGTCTCCAGGGAAGCCGGACTAATCAATAACATGATCAGGTGTATCCTGGGAATTGCAGTGAGTGATGTAAATAATGATGGATGGCCTGACATGTATGTGAGCAATGATTTCACCGGTAAAGATGAGCTTTACCTGAACAACAGGGATGGTACATTTACCCCTTCCATTCATCAATCATTTAAGCACATATCCTATGCATCCATGGGCAATGACCTGGTTGATTTTAACAACGACGGATGGACCGATCTGTTTACCCTGGATATGACGGCGGAAGATAACTTCTCCATAAAAGCCAGCATGGGAAGCATGAATGAGTTGTTGTACACAACACTGGTAGGCCTTGGTCAGCACCAGCAGTATATGTACAATACGCTCCAGCTCAACAATGGCGTCTCCTCCGCAAATAACCATGTCCCGCTCTTTTCCGATATTGCGCAGATCACCGGTATCTCAAACACAGACTGGAGCTGGGCACCCCTTGTTTTCGATATGGACAATGACGGATTAAAAGATCTTTTTGTAGCAAACGGGATCAAGGGAGATCTGATCAACGTGGACTACCTGAGTTACAGAAACCGCATGTTCGTGGATTACAACGAAGGGAAAGTAGATGAAAATGAGTATTTCACAAACATACTCGATCAGCTTCCCCACAGGAAGAAGAGTGATTATTTCTTCTGGAACCGGGGAGACCTCACCTTTGAACGGATGAATGACAGCTGGGTGGATGAACTGTTAACCTGTTCCAACGGCACAGCCTATGCAGACCTGGACAATGACGGGGATCTTGATATCGCCATCAATAATTCAGGCGGACCCTCCATTATCTATGAGAATCAGGCAAGTAATAACAACACTGGCAATTATTTACAGTTCAAGCTCCAGGGACCTCCCGGCAATCAGGTGGGAATCGGAACCAGGATCATTCTTAATGAGGGCAGTCGTACACAAATGGCGGAGCAATACCTCACCCGGGGGTTCCAATCCTCAGTGAGTCCGGTGCTCCATTTTGGGGTTGGAGAGGTGACCACCATACCTGAAGTAGAGGTTATCTGGCCCGATGGAAAAAGTCAGATGCTGCAGGATCTCCAGGTAAACCAGACTGTGACAATAACATATGATGCGACGGATCAGAAAAGAACCTTAACCAGTGCATCGGAACTTCCCTTCGTGGATGTAACCCAGTCAATGAATGTACTCCATCGGCACGAGGAAAACGATTTCAACGATTATGAAAGAGAAAGCCTGATACCACACCGCATGTCTACCCTTGGACCAGCCCTTGCTGTGGGGGATGTGAACAATGACGGACTGGATGATTTTTTCATAGGGGGAGCCATCGGCAGCCCTGGCCAACTTTTTTTACAGAGTGATGATGGATTCATAAAATCGGGGTCCCTGCCATGGTCATCCGACCGCTCGTATGAAGATATGAATGCCGCCTTTTTCGATGCAGATTCCGATGGCGACCTGGACCTTTATGTGGTCAGCGGAGGAAATGAGTATGACCAGGGTTCACCCAACCTGCAGGACAGAATCTATGTGAACCATGGCAATGGATCATTTAAGAGAGACCCAGCCGCTTTACCCGAGATAAGGGTAAGCGGTTCATGTGTAAAGCCAGGGGATTATGATGGTGATGGCGACATGGATCTTTTTGTGGGGGGACGACAGAAACCAGGGTTGTATCCGGTTCCGGTTTCCAGTTATATCCTGAGGAATGAGAGTCAGAATGGAACCCTTCAGTTCAAAGATGTAACCAGCGAACTGGCCCCTGTGCTCAACGAAATCGGGATGGTTACTGATGCAATCTGGATGGATCACGATGGATCTGGCTCTCCCGATCTGGTTCTGGTGGGTGAATGGATGTCCATCAGGATCCTTCAAAACGGGGAGTCAGGTTTCAAAGACATTACCTCTGAATCTGGTCTTGCTGAAGATGTGGGATGGTGGAATTGTATTGTTGCAGAAGATTTTGACGGAGATGGAGACCTTGACATGGTGGCCGGGAACCTTGGATTGAATTACAAATACAAAGCCAGTTCAGAAAATCCATTTGAGGTATATGCCAAAGATTTTGATAACAATGGCACCTTTGACATTGTGCTGGGTTATTATGATAGTGAGACCCTCTATCCGGTACGCGGACGCACCTGTTCATCCAATCAACTTCCATTTATTAAACAGAAGTTTCCCACTTACAATTCATTTGCAGCATCATCACTTACGGATGTATACGGCATTGAGAACCTGGAAACTTCCCTGAATTATAAGGCTACAAATTTTGCCAGCAGTTATGTGGAAAACCTTGGAAATGGGAAATATCAACTGAAGCCGCTTGTCAACCAGGCCCAAATATCTTCTGTGAACAGTATTATCCCCATAGATATGGACCTGGACGGGAACCTGGATCTTATCCTGGGTGGCAACCTGTTCGGATCGGAAGCTGAAACGCCCCGAAATGATGCCAGCATTGGACTCTATCTGAAAGGAGACGGAAAGGGTGGTTTTAATCCTCTCCCCGCCGTTGAAAGCGGATTATATATGGATGGAGATGTGAAGAATATCTCCCCCATAATTCTGGGGAACAAGAGATCAACAGGCCTGATTTCTGCCAGAAACAACGACTATCTCCAATTGCTGAAAATAAACTGAAAGTAAATGGTTAAATTTGAGCATTCAAAACAACGATAAATAACATTCCATGGATAACTATCAACACTTAAGTCGCGTGGTGGACCTCACCCACCCTGAAAAGAATATCATCTATAACATGTCCCATGAAGAGGCTGTGGAGATCGTAAAGTCCGGAGATGCAAAAAAGATCCGGGAAATTGATGGTCAGTTTGCACTGATCTCTGTGGAGGGAAAATCTGTACACATGGCCAGGTCCATTGGCCGGCCCATCCGCTATTTCATCGCCAAACTGGCAGAGGGTCCCTGCCTGGTTGTGGGAGAGCGTATTGATGACATCTATGAACATTTGAAATCTGAGGGATTGGATGATCAATTCCATCCGGCTTATACCAGAATGGCACCCGCCCACTATATCACCAGGATCCACCTGCTGGGTTGTCCCGATCCCAATCCGGAATATGAACGTTTCTTTGCCCCCCGGCGAAACAAACTGAAAGGAAGTGATCCGCAGAGCATTGGCACCATGTACATGGAGACCCTCTACCAGGAGATTAAAAAATGGCTGCAAACAAAGGCCACAACCGGTCCCATCGGTGTAAGTTTTTCAGCGGGAATTGACTCCGGTTCGGTATTCCTGCTGACCTATCATGCCCTGAGAGAGCTGGGCGAAAGCCCTTCCAGGCTAAAAGCTTTTACACTAAGTGTGGACGGGGGCGGTGATGACCTGATCCAGGCACGTAAATTTCTTGAATCGGTGGGACTGGAACTGTTTCTGGAGCCCATTGAACTGGAGGCTTCCATGCTGGATTGGAAGCGTGCCATTCAGGTGGTTGAAGATTATAAACCGCTGGATATCCAGGCTGCCACCATGAACCTGGCACTTGTGGAGGGGATCCGTGCCAGGTACCCCCAATGGAAATACTTGCTGGACGGTGATGGTGGAGATGAGAACCTGAAGGATTATCCCATTGAGGAAAACCCGGAACTGACCATCCGCAGTGTCCTGAACAACATGATGTTGTATCACGAAGGATGGGGTGTGGACCGCATGAAGCACTCACTCACTTACAGTGGAGGTCTGAGCCGCGGATTTATGCGGACCTATGCACCGGCAGATTCCCTTGGATTTGAGTCCTTCAGTCCCTATACACTGCCCAATGTGATCGAGGTTGCCGAGGGTATCCCCTTCATTGATATGACTGAATGGGATCATGAAAAGCTCTACAACCTGAAGGGCGAATTGGTTCAGTTGGGTGTAAAAGCGGTCACCGGAATGGAGATGCCTGTTTTCCCAAAAAGAAGGTTCCAGCATGGTGCAGTCGCAGGCAAGACATTCAGGGAGCACTTTCCTGAACAGGACCTCGCTTACCGGCGGGAATTCAGGCGAATCTATGAGTAAACAACAGGATCTTCCGATCAATGATCATTGGATCCGGGGTTTCCGTGGTAAAAAAAACCGTGTTGATCCTTTCAGACCTTACCATTTCCTGGTGGAAAAGGAGAGGACCCTGTCGGGAACCATAGAAGATGTCATCACCATTTTTCTCACCAACAGGGAGTGCAGGTTCACCTGTCTAATGTGTGATCTGTGGAAGAACACAACCCACAGGCCGGTTCCTCCCGGAGCCATCCCCGCTCAGATTGAATGGGCACTGGAACAGCTCCCCGCAGCCCGCCATATCAAGCTTTATAACAGCGGCAACTTTTTTGACCCGGGAGCCATTCCTCCAGCCGACTATCCAGGGATTGCTGCGCTGGTAAAATCATTCGACACAGTCATTGTTGAGAACCATCCGTTGCTCACAGGAGAAAGGTGTCTGGAATTTTCCCGGATGATCCGCCCTCAACTCCAGGTAGCCATGGGCCTGGAAACCATTCACCCCGAAGTGCTTCAAAAACTCAACAAAAAGATGAAGCCCGAGGAGTTTCAGCGTTCAGTCTCATTTTTAAAGGAGAATGGGATCAGTTCACGGGCATTCATTCTGCTCAGACCTCCATTTCTTACCGAAGAAGAGGGAATTCACTGGGCCAAAAAATCCCTGATGTATGCTTTTGAATCAGGAACCGATAGCTGTACAGTGATCCCTACAAGGGCCGGGAACGGAGCCATGGAACATTTGCAGCAGAACGGACTCTTTGCACCTCCCCAACTTCAATCGCTGGAAGAGCTCCATGCATACGGTATTGGTCTGCATGCCGGACCGGTATTTGCAGACACCTGGAACCTGGAACAGTTTTCCCGCTGTGACCTCTGTTTCGACCAAAAACGGCACAGGATTGAACAGATGAATCTTCTTCAGGGAATCCTTCCTCCTGTGACATGTTCCTGTGAAAGTAAGGGATAAACCACTGTCCATCCCAAATAGAAAGTGGTTCCAAAAAGATTGATTCCTATTTCTTCCTGTCTTCGTCATCGGGACACCCTGTCAAAGTAGTACATGGTCGAGACTACTGCTCAAGCCTGTTGCTCAAGGCTGAAAAGACCAGATAGAATCCATCA
>JBDLIX010000079.1:0-23572 GCA_039714655.1 Bacteroidota bacterium | reverse complement strand
GAATTATACATAAAGAAATGACCAAAGGGAATGATGAGGAAGCAATACTATTTTCAACCTTCAAAGAGTGGCTTTAAAGCCTGGGACGTTGTCAAATTGGTCGAATAGGCCAAATCACTACAGGTAATTTCTGGTATCAGGATCAGGGAGACATACCAACCTGCAGTTTTACACAAACATTGAAAGTCCGTTTGAAGATCTCGATTTAAATGAATAACTTATGGATTGTAAACAAAACATAACTCATAAACCACGAACCAAATGACTTTCCGATTTTGAATCAAGAAAACAATATAAATTATTATGCAAAACCAGTATAAAATATATCCTGAGATTCATTTTGGTATTTCAAAGTTATCGCCTGGGGTGAAATCGATGGAAGAACTTCTTGATTTTGCTGAACAATTCAGGAAGGAAAAAGATTTTCCTGAAGTACATTACCAATTAACCGATATGCGAAATTGTTTATTTGATTTTAAATCACATAGAATAGAAGAAATGAAATCATTAATAGACAGTTTTAAAAATATTGACAATCAAAAACTGGGTGTCTACCTTGTAGATCAGCCAATCGAAACTGCTTACGTTGAGCTTTTTTTTAGGTCAATGGAATATAAGCGTGAATTTTGTTCTACCATCGAAAAGGCCTATATTCTACTATCCTTACCAATAAGTTTTGAAAACTTTAAACTCTTAATTAATATTTAAATCAATTGATGGGAGATTCATAAAATGAAACCCCTGGCTTAAGGTGACATTTCAACAAGAACACTTCCCTGGTAGCTTACCCCACCTTCGCTTTAAAAGGTAAAAATGTCATAAAATCTGCATGGTGCACGATATAAGCCTCCGTTGACCGCTTCACCATATCTCCCTCGCCGGCATGTGCAGCGATGATGTGGCAAACCTCCGGGGGGATGCCACAACTTTCTGCAAGTGAGACGCCCGAGAAGGGATGCCGCAGAAATTTCCCGTAACTTCCCTGGATGGCATTGCCCTTTTCATCCAGTATATATTCCAGCAATTTTCCCACATCAGCCAGGATGGCTCCTGAAATGAGCACATCCATATTTACCGGGAGTTCTTCACCAAAGAATTCATTCATCTTATTGCCACTGTCGCGGGCTATATGCACGACGGCTCTTTTATGATCCATAAAGGTCACTTTCAGGTCAGGTCCGCATAGCAGGGTAAAGGGGATCCTGTTGAGATCACCGGTTGTGAGGACGCTCTTTTCCAGGGCTGCTTCCCATACCTTTGCAGTTTTTGCCCGGAGTTCAGGATTATCAATCCACTCTATCTCAGGCCACAATTCAAGCACTTCCTTTTTAATATTTTCCATATCAGAGGCAATTAGAGGTTGTCAATAATGGCATCGGCCATTTGCCGGGTAGATGCAGCACCATCGTCGATCACATTGGCCCGACCGCTCATCTTCATCATATCATAGGTACGTGTATTGCCTTCGAGGATCACCTTTGCTATGGAACTCCGGATTTTGCCGGCTATATCAGACTCCCCAATATGGTCCAGCATCATGCAAGCCGATTCCATCATGGCAATGGGATTCACAATACTTATGGGGTAGTCGGCATACTTGGGAGCCGACCCATGGGTAGGTTCAAAAACAGAAACTTCCTCGCCCAGGTTGGCACTGCAGGCAAATCCCAGTCCCCCGATCAATCCTGCAAATCCATCGGATACAATATCTCCAAACATATTACCGGCCACGATTACTCCATAGTTTTCAGGATTTTTAGTGAGCCACATCATCTGGGCATCGATGTTGGTATTCCAGAGTTCGATCTCGGCAAAGTCAGCTGCCTGGATCTCCTGGGCCATTTTATACATCATGCCGGAAGTCTCCCTGATCACATTGGGTTTTTCACACACAGTGACGCTGCCATAGCCAAATTTCCGGGCGTATTCAAAGGCGGCACGCAGGATCCGCTCGGTAGCTTTCTTTGTAAAGATACGGGTGGAGATAGAGAGCTCTTCCACAGGTACATCCCCAAAGTTTTTCATGAATTTTGGATGGGAAGCCAGACCCTGGTAAACAATATCCGGAGGATTGCTCCATTCCACACCACCATACAGACCTTCGGTATTCTGCCTGAATATGGCAACATCGATCTTGGGCTCCTCAATAATATCGCCCCGACCCCGGCGAATAAAGTTAAGGGGATTGCCCTTATAGGTTCTGCAAGGCCTGATGCAGACATCAAGGTTGAAGTGCTGCCTCAGTCCCACGATGGGACTGGAGTAGACCAATCCCTTATCTTTCAGGGCAGGATCCAACTCAGCAACGGCGGCATCCTTGGGTTTACTGGTAATGGCCCCAAACAGCCCGATTTTATGTTTTTCCAGGAGATCAATGGTGCGGTCGGGCAGTGGATTCCCTTCTTTTTTCCAGAATTCCCAGCCAATATCACCTTCCACATACTCAGCCTCAAATCCGGCATGATCCAGTACCCTGATGGTCTCCTCTAGCACAACCTTCCCGATGCCATCTCCGGGAAGTGCAACAATGGTTCTCTTTTTCATGTTTAAAAACAATTTAGACTTAGGTTTCAGATTTACTATTTTTGTCAAAAGTAGGATTTAATCGGTCTTGAAAATTGTTTTTTTCTCATATTTGAGGCAAAAATATTGCATAACATAAAGCCATCATATTCATCCTGTAAATGCAAAACTTAACTGAACTCCAGCCGGAGGAGGTATGGAGTTATTTTATAGAAATTCTATCCATACCCAGAATCTCCAAGAATGAAGAAAAAATCATAGCATACCTGGAAAGATTTGCAATATCTCAAAAACTGTCTCACAAGAAAGACAGGGTAGGGAACCTGTTGATTTCCAAGGAGGCCACCAAAGGATTGGAGAAACGACAAGGAGTGATCCTGCAATCCCATGTGGATATGGTTGGGGAGAAACACGCTGAGATAGACCATGATTTTGACAAGGACCCTATTCAGGCATTCATCGAAGATGGATGGGTGAGGGCAAAAGGGACAACTCTGGGAGCAGACGATAGTATAGGAATTGCTGCCTCTCTGGCCATTCTTGCCTCAAAAGAGATCAAACACGGACCCCTGGAGTGCCTTTTTACTGTGGATGAGGAGAGTGGAATGACTGGAGCATTGGGCCTTCAGCCAGGATTTCTCAAAGGATCGGTATTGCTCAACCTGGATTCGGAAGATGAAGGGGAGATCTTCATTGGATGTGCTGGGGGAACCGATACCATTGCATCCTGCAAATACAAAAGAAAAAGGGTCAGCAGGAACAGGATTGCTCTTCGGGTGCGTGTAGGGGGGCTGCAGGGAGGGCATTCTGGTGATGAGATCCATAAGGGTTTCGGGAACTCCATTAAGATCCTGAACCGTTTTCTATGGAATGCTGACCACCGGTTTAAGATCAGACTATCCCAATATGAAGGGGGAAAGGCACGGAATGCCATTCCCAGGGAAGCAGAAGCGATCATAACCATTCCACCTGCGAGTCTGGAATTAATCAAGGTCTATTTTGACTCTTTTGTGGGCATTCTGAAAAAGGAGTTGGAGGTTGTTGAACCTGAATTTACAATGAGCCTTGAACTGGTTGACCTTCCCGATTTTGGGATGAACCGGAAGCAGCAGAAAAAATTGTTCAATGCCCTATACGCATGTCCTCATGGAGTAATTTCCTGGAGCCAGGAGATACCTGGACTTGTGGAAACATCTACCAACCTGGCCTCCCTCAGGCATACAAACGAGGAGACCCTGGAAATTATAACCAGTCAGCGTAGCAGTGTGGAATCTGCCAAGCAGGACATCGCTGACCGCATGGCATCACTTTTTAAGCTAATGGGTGCCAGTGTGAGGCATTCAGACGGTTATCCGGGCTGGAAGCCGGATATCTCTTCAGAGGTGCTGAAAATTGCAGAGAGGGCATACAGGGAGCTGTTTCATGATGCACCGGAGGTAAAAGCGATCCATGCAGGTTTGGAATGTGGCCTTTTTCTGCAAAAATATCCTGAACTGGACATGATCTCATTTGGCCCCACCATCAAAGGAGCCCATACACCTGATGAACGTATCCGGATTGATACAGTGGAGAAATTCTGGAAATTCCTCCTGCTGATGCTGGAGCAGGCCCCAACCGGGAGCTGACCAAACCTGATTCTCCTGGGAATTACTGGACCGGTTCGAATTCGGATTTTAAAACCCCACAAACCGGACAACTCCACCCTTCAGGTATATCTTCAAATGCTGTACCCGGAGCAATTCCACTGTCGGGATCTCCCTCCTGAGGGTCATAAACATAACCGCATATGGTACATTGATATTTTTGCATTATACAATCCTCCTTTTACTCAAAAGTGCCAGGATACTCCCGGTTACTACCTCGCCTGTTATGGGATCCAGCTCCGACCCGTTCATGCTATGTGGGATCAGGTATACAGCGAGCATGATTAGCGAAGCCCCGATGGCCAGCCACCGGCTGTAAGACTTTTTCCGGAGGAACCAGGCCACAACAAAAGCGGTCAATGCGAATAGCACCTTATTGTCAGTAAGATCTTCACCAAGCGGCCATCCGGTCCAGTACTGCCCGAAAGCAAATTTTTGGACAATGGGGCCAAAAACAAAACCTCCCAACAGTAGGAAGAGGATGGTCATCCCTACATATCGTTTATAAACAGGAAGGTTTGCAAGGGCGAAGAAGATGGTGGCAGTGGACCAGATTACTGTTAAGACCATAAGCAGGACATGTGGGATCTGGGCCCATGCAGGAACAGAACCTTTGAATCTGATCACCACGTTTTCTTCATCCCCCAGGTCAATGATATCACCCTTTGCTTTTAATTCCAGGTGGTATTCAAGTTTTCCTGCCGGAGGTTGGTGTGGCAATGATGTGTGAAGTATACCATCTTTGCGAACCAAAGAGAGTGTCTCCCATGAGTTCTCTGTGGGAAACTGCCTCCAGATAATGTTGCCTTGGAATTGCTCGGGGAGTTCGAGTTCCACCGGACAGTCGGTATCGCCACCATGGGAGCGGGGGAGCTCGAATTTGTAATCCGTTCCGTTGAACGAAATTTCGTAATCTTTTTCATACGTGGGACCGGTAAGCCTTTGGTACACCATGGTTCCCAGAGAGACCACCACTGCCAGAAACCAAAAAACAACCTTTTTTCGCATCAGTTCTATATTTTTTAATGGATATTTTCTTACTCTGCCTACAACTGGACCAACAATTCCAGGTTTTCTTCATCACGCTTTACTGTAACGATAATGGACATCCCTTCTTTCAATGGAGCAAGGCGACTCATGTAATCATAAATATTCCCCACATTTTTTCCTTCAATGGCAACAATGGTGTCACCTTTCTGGATTCCACCTATGGCAGCTGGTTTTCCTTCAGTTGCAAACATCACCGGCAATCCCTCGGTACCATCATAGGTCATATCGGGCATAATGCCCAGGGTAATCCCACCCCGACGACCCCGGGAAGAGCCGCTTACCTTGGGACCGGCCTCTGTAAAAGCAATCCTCTCCTTTTTGTTGGCAAGCGCTTCAGCAATCTCAGCAATATATTGTAAAATCTCCCTTGCGCCTTCCATATTGATCCGGGAAATATGATCAGCGGGTGTGTGGTAATCAGGGTGTGCACCTGTGGAGATAAAGATTACAGGTACGTCCTTGGCATAAAAAGATGCGTGGTCGGAAGGACCAAATCCCTCCTTTGAAAACTTTAAGTTAAACCCATAAGGCTTGTTCAGGGAATCGAGCAGCTGTTCAAAATCCGGTGAGGTTCCGATTCCACCAATCTGCAGCTGTCGCTCCTCATTCAAACGGCCCACCATATCTATATTGATCATGGCCTGGACCAAGGAAAGGTCAATGGGCGGATTTTCAGCAAAATATCTGGATCCCACCAGTCCCATCTCTTCTGCTCCGAAGGTGGTAAAAAGAATGCTGCGGGAAGGATCCCTGGATACCAGGTATTCCGAAATCTCCATCACGCCAGCCACACCCGAAGCGTTGTCATCCGCACCGTAATGAACAGCCACAGTGTCGGGTTGCCGGGATGAAGTACCAGTTCCACCCATACCCAGGTGATCATGGTGGGCACCCAGGACCACATATTGTGACTGCAAAGAGGCATCAGAACCCTTCAGCATGGCGATTACATTTTCCGATTCCATTTTTTTAGGTTGCAGGTCAACAGAAATATTGACTGTCAACCCTGTGGCAAATGATGCGGGTTGTAATTGGGTTGCAATTTTTGATTCAATTACAGATAAGCTATCGGCTTCAATGGAGCTGAAAAGCTGGTCTATGGCAGAACGACTTATGTGGATTACTGGAATGGATAAAGGGTGCTGTTTTCCTTTGAGTTCCACCAGGTGATCGTCTGCATCAAAAGAGGATCCTGAAACAAGAATCACACCGGCAGCTCCCTGATCAGCAGCCATCAGCGCTTTGCCCCGATCCTCACTGTAATTGACATAGGGAGAGGAGCCGTCCTGCTTGCCAGGGACACCCCTTAAGAGTACCACCCATTTGTCTTTTACATCTAAAGTTGCATAGTCATCCCAATGATTATCTGCATCGTCGATTTGAAAACCATATCCTGCAAACAGAACTTCCGAGCTTACAGAACCGGAGGCACTGAAGGAAAAAGGACGAAAATCGGCATCGGGAACAAGTTCAATATCCCCGAAAGCAACCTGGTTATCAGGTCCCGCTTCAAGATCTGAAACGATCTCAAACAGTTGCAATCCTCTCTTCTCATGTAGTACCAGGCCTGCCTGTTTAAATTCAGAAGCGATATATTCTGCCAATAATTGATCTTCCGGCGTACCGGGATACCTTCCCTTCAAATCGTCTGAGGCCAGGTAGGCAATATGATTTTCGATTTCTTCGGTGGTGATCTCCTTCTCAAACCGGGGTTGACAGGAGATGAAAGCGATAGAGGCTAATAGAGTAAATGTAATTTTTATCATTTTAAGTGGCTGTATAACAGTGTTATATATTATTGATGCATTTAAATAAAAAGTGTCGAAAGATACGATTTAAATTATTTCTTTAAAACACTTGACACGAATAATGAAAGTGGTTATTTTTACTAAATAGTTTAACGTGTACGTCAAACAATATCGTCAAGAAATGACACTGAACACAGAAACAGAGCAAAAAATCATCGCATCGGCAGAGAAACTATTCTACCAAAAGGGTAAGGCAGGTACCTCCATGCAGGATATTGCTGATGATGCAGGGATCAACCGTACCCTCCTAAATTATTATTTCAGGAGCAAGGATCAACTATTTGAGGCTGTCTTCAGGAATGCCTTGTCAAGCTTTGTGCCAAACCTGGCTGCAATGTTGCACTCCGACATCTCTTTTAAGGATTATGTGCCCTTGCTGATTGAAACGGTGATTGATGCCATGCTGGAAAACCCTCAGATCCCCATTTTTGTGCTCCAGGAGCTCTCCTCAAATCCGAATCGTATGCCTGAAATTATCAAGGAGATGGGGATTGATCCTGAAGTGGCAATGAATAAAATGGAGCATGAACAGAGGGAAGAGCCTGGAAGCCTTATGGATCCACGGCAGGTCATTATAAACATCTTAAGCCTTTGTATCTTTCCTTTTGCTGCACGTCCGGTGGTTACGGAGATCCTTTTTAATGGTGATACTGATGCTTATATAGAAGCCATGAAACAGCGGAAGCAGATACTTCCATTAATGGTTGAGAAATTTTTGATGCAAAATAATAAACCATGAGAGCAATAGTAGTTATAGCATTCCTGACCCTTTCCGGAGGGAGCCTCATCGCACAGGATACCATTACACTGTTTGGTTGTCACAGTCAGGCATTTGAAAATGCCCCACGATTGAAGGACCGGGAGTTCATTCGTCAGATAGGCCAGCTGAAGGTGGATAATGCATCCACCAACTGGTACCCTTCACTGGAGTTGAACGGAAAGCTGAGTTACCAATCGGATGTGGTCACAGTGGCGCTGACAGATCCCACCATTCCGGTGGAATTTCCTGAGGTACCCCACGACCAGTATGGATTGAACCTGGATATCTCACAAACACTCTACGATGGTGGGATTACAAAGCAGAAGAAGAACTATGAAGAGGCCATTGTAGCAGCAGACCTGCAGCAGGTGGAAGTGGACCTCTACGGATTGAAAGCAAAAGTGAACCAATTCTACTTTGCCATTCTTGTTCTTCAGGAAAGCAGAAGGAACCTGGAGATTCATATTCAAAACCTGGTAAACAGACATGAAGTAATGCGGTCAGCCATCCAACAAGGCACTTTACTTGAAGCAGAACTTAAAGTAATTGATGTTGAAGTATTGAAAGCCAAACAGTCAATGTTAGAAATTGATTCTCGTAAGAAGGCATATTTCGGGGCACTGACCGTATTGTGCGGGGATGAAATTCATGAAGGGGTTCACCTGGAAAAACCCGAACTTGACAGACTCATGGGGAAGCAGTATAACCGGCCGGAGTATCAATGGTTCGATTTGAAAGAAGCTTCCATGGAAGCCGGGAAAGAGTTGATCGGAAAACAACGAATGCCTGTGCTATACGCATTTGGACAGACAGGCTATGGAAAACCGGGGTACAATATGATGAGTGAGGAATGGGACTACTATTATATGGTAGGGGCCGGACTTCGTTGGAATATCTGGGATTGGAATAACAACAATAGAGAACGGCAGGTAATTGAGCAGCAACAGTATATGCTGCGAAACCAACGTGCCACCTTTGATAAAGAGATAGAATCACTTAAGGTTCAGGAGGAAGCTAACTTGGAGCAGTTCAGAAAATCCATTGAATTGGAGGAACAGGTGTTGAAGCTCCAGAAGGAGATATCGGATCATGCTGCCACCAAACTGGCCAATGGTACCATTACGGCCACGGATTATATTACTGAACTGAATAAGGAGAGCATGGCGAGGATCAACCTTTCGACGCATCAGGTAAAATTGATGCAATCCATTGCCAATTATCTGACCATTCAGGGAAACATGTAAAAACATATGTCATGAAGTATACAAGATATTTATTACCAGCGATTTTCATAACTCTCCTGGGATGCAACAATCATGAAGAGCAAGCTGACGCTTATGGCAATTTTGAAGCTGTGGAAGTGATTGTTTCATCGGAGGCGCAGGGCAGAATTGTGGCCTTTGCTCCCAGGGAAGGGGAAACACTCCAACATGGCAATGTCATTGTTGTTGTTGATTCTACCCAATTGCACCTGAAGAAGCAGCAGCTTCAATCGGGTACTGCTTCCCTGAGGTCAAGAATCAGCACTCTTGATGCACAGGTCCAAGCCAGTAAGGTACAAATGGAGAACATGGAAAGGGAGAAAAAGAGGATCGATAATCTGTTGGAGGGAGGAGCCGCTACTCCCAAACAACAGGATGATATCAAGGGTCAAATAGCACTTCTGGAGGCCCAGATCGTTGCAATGGAATCTCAGAAAACATCTGTGTATGCCGAACGCAACACCCTCAATATACAGATTCAGCAGGTGGATGATCAGATCTGGAAATGCACCGTAAGGAGTCCCATGGATGGGATCATTCTTGCCAAGTACAAGGAGGAGGGTGAGATTGTGGGACCCGGACAATCACTTTGTAAAATGGCCAACATGGATAAACTCATTCTCAGGGCTTATGTGTCGGGGGAGCAGTTATCAGAGATAAAGAGGGGCCAATCAGTGAAGGTGAGGTTTGATCTGCCCGGTGATATTGAAGAGACCACCGGAGTGGTGAGCTGGATCTCACCCCAGGCAGAGTTCACACCCAAGATAATCCAGACAAAAGAAGAAAGGATCAACCTTGTATATGCCCTCAAGGTGGAAGTTCCCAATGACGGGAGGCTCAAGATCGGAATGCCCGGGGAACTACTTTTTTAATGACGAATTCCAACCATGTCCCTGATCATTGACCATATTGATAAGTCATTCAATGGCATCACAGCACTGAAGAAGGTGGATGTTGAAGTGAACAGAGGCGAGTTGTTTGGCCTGATCGGACCCGATGGAGCCGGTAAGTCAACACTTTTTCGCATTATGGCATCCCTGCTGGTCCCGGATACAGGTCATTGTAGTATGCTTGGATATGATGTAGTATCTCAATACCGGGATGTGAGAAAGATCATTGGTTATATGCCCGGTAGGTTCTCACTCTATATGGACCTGTCGGTAGAGGAAAACCTGGCCTTTTACGCAAGGGTATTCGGCACAACAGTGAAGGAAAACTATGACCTGATCAGCGATGTGTACCAACAGATAGAACCCTTTAACAAACGCCTTGCCGGAAGGCTTTCAGGAGGCATGAAGCAGAAGCTGGCTCTTTCGTGTGCTTTGATCCACCGACCTGAAGTTCTCATCCTGGATGAACCCACCACGGGTGTAGATGCTGTCAGCCGCCGGGAATTCTGGGAAATGCTTAAGAAAATCCAGAAGGAAGGGATCACCATTGTCGTCTCCACACCTTACATGGATGAAGCTGAGATGTGCGACCGGGTTGCTCTGATCCAGAAAGGAACTCTCCTGGATGTTGCCGATCCGTCTGATATGAGTGACCAGAGCGGTTCCTTGCTCTTTGCATTAAGAAGTGACAAAGGGGTATATGCCTATCTTGAGTGGATCAGGAACCTGAAGGCCTGTCAAAGTGCATGGCTTTTCGGGGATGAGCTGCATGTAACATTAAAATCGACCAGGGATGAACCCGGCGTGATGGCTGCCATCAAAGATTGGGGTGATCCCTCTTTACAGTGGAGATCCATTACCCCCTCCATAGAGGATCGCTTCATGGATCTGATGCAGCAGGAGTCGGAAAAACAGACCCGAAATCAATGAAATTGAATGATCGTCGCACAGGAACATATTATTGAAGTCAGGGAGCTGGTGAAGAAGTTTGGTTCTTTCGTGGCCAATGACAGGCTAACTTTCCATGTGGAGCGGGGAGAGATCTTTGGCTTCCTGGGTGCCAACGGTGCCGGGAAAACCACTGCCATCAGGATCCTGTGCGGTCTTTCCTTTCCCACCTCAGGGGAGATCCGGGTGGCCGGGCATGATGTCTATCGGGAACGGGAGAAGATCAAACGAAAAATTGGGTATATGTCCCAGAAGTTCTCCCTCTATGAGGATCTTACCCTCTCGGAGAATATCAGGCTCTATGCAGGGATTTACCGGTTAAAACGAAAGCAGATTCAGGAACGGGAAGAGCAGTTGCTGGAACGCTTACAGCTATCTCAAATCAGGAACCGACTGATTCGTGACATCCCGCTTGGATGGAAGCAGAAACTGGCTTTTTCGGTGGCGATTTTTCATAAACCGGCCATTGTATTCCTGGATGAGCCCACAGGAGGAGTCGATCCTGTTACCAGGAGGCAGTTCTGGGAGATGATCCACGATGCCACCAGGGAAGGAATTACGGTGTTTGTAACCACGCATTATATGGATGAAGCGGAGTATTGCGATCGTGTTTCCATCATGGTGGATGGCCGTATAGAGGCACTGGACACGCCCCAGGCCTTAAAAAAGGTGTATCATGCAAAGAACATGAATGATGTGTTCCTAAAGCTTGCAAGAAAGTGAGAAGGTTTTTTGGATTTGTAAAGAAGGAGTTTCAGCACATCTTCAGGGATGTGAGAACACTGGTAATCCTGTTCGGACTGCCGGTGGTGATGATCGTGCTGTTCGGATATGTGGTAACCAATGAGATCAGGGATGTCAAGGTTGGGATATGGGACAGGTCAAGGGATGTGGTATCCACCCAGGCGATCCAGAAGATTTTTTCATCAGGTTATTTTGTTCCTGCCGGGTATGTGGACCATGAGGAGGAGATTGAGACCATGTTCAGAAATGGTTCGGCAAAGGTGGTTGTGGTATTTGAAGAGAATTTCGAAAAGAAGCTGCTGCGTGAAAAAAAGGCTGCTATTCGATTAATTACAGACGCTTCCGATGCCAATTCTGCACAGCTTGCACAGACCTACCTGCAAGGTGTACTTATGGGTTATTTTCACTCCTTGAACCAGGATGTTCCTATTCCGTGGGCAGTGGATATTAAATCGAGGATGTTCTACAATGAAGAGATGAAGGGGGTATATATGTTTGTACCCGGACTCATGGCACTGATACTGATGTTGATTTCGGCATTGATGACATCGGTGACCATTACACGTGAAAAGGAGTTCGGCACCATGGAGTTGCTGCTAGCTTCACCGCTGAAACCCAGGGAGATCATACTGGGGAAGGTAACCCCTTATGTGTTTCTCTCCTTTGTCAATGCAATTACCATCATCCTTATTGGATGGGTCGTTTTTGATGTACCTGTTGTTGGCAGCACATGGTTGCTGATGCTGGAGTGCATGCTCTACATTACGCTTGCGCTTTCTTTGGGTGTTTTGATCTCAACCATTGCCAAAACGCAGCAAATTGCCATGGTAATGAGCTTGCTTGGATTGATGTTACCCACCATATTGCTTTCCGGGTTCATCTTTCCCATCGATAACATGCCAGCTGTTTTGCAATGGCTTTCTACCATTATGCCAGCCCGTTGGTTTATTGTGGTGGTAAAGAATATCATGTTGAAAGGGACCGGATTTATGTTCATCTGGAAGGAGACATTGATTTTGCTGGGAATGACACTTTTGTTCATTCTGGCGGCTGTGAAAAGATTTAATATCAGATTAGAATAGAAACAATGAATCAATGAGGGTACTATTAACACTGTTGGTAAAAGAGTTCAAGCAGATCTTCCGGAACAGGTTTATGATTCCGGTCATATTTGTTGTTCCCGTAGTGCAGATGGTAGTACTTACCTATGCAGCCAGTTTGGAGATGAAGGATATAAAAATGGCGGTAGTGGACCAGGACTACTCCACTGCGTCGCGGCTATTGGTCTCCAAGTTTTCAGGATCTCCCTTTTTTGAGATCAACCTGCAGACCAATAATTATGATGAAGCGGTACGTTTGCTAACCAAAGACAAAGTGGATGTGATCCTTCACCTGCACCACGATTTTGAAAAAAGACTCTATACCGAACAGGCTACTGACCTTCAATTGGTGGTCAATGCCATCAATGCCACTGAGGCAGGATTGGTCAATGCTTACTCGACACAGATCATTACTGGTTACAACAGCCAGATCAGGACCGACTGGTTTGGTTTGGACGATCTTGGAAAGATCATTACCCTGGAGATTATTCCGCAGTTTTGGTTCAATCCCCTGCTTGACTACAAGATCTATATGTTTTCAGGTATCCTGGTGATTATTGTTACCCTGATCGGGATGATGCTTACTGCCCTGAACCTGGTGAGAGAGAAGGAGATGGGAACTACCGAACAGATCAATGTCACGCCCATCAGAAAGTACCAGTTTATTATTGCCAAACTACTGCCTTTCTGGGTTATCGCCATTTTTGAACTGGCATTCGGGTTGGTGTTAGGACGCCTGCTATACGGGTTGCCTGTTGTGGGGAGTCTGGGATTATTGTTCCTCTTTACCAGCTTGTATCTGTTTGTGATATTGGGGATCGGACTCTTCCTGTCGACTATTTCAAATACCCAGCAACAGATGATGTTCATGGCCTTTTTCTTTATGATCACCTTTATCCTGATGAGCGGGGTTTTTACCCCGGCCGAAAGCATGCCATCCTGGGCTCAGAAGGTCAATCTTGTGAATCCAATGGCATATTTCATGCGGGTAATCCGGATGATCCTGTTGAAAGGATCCCAATTCCAAGACATCAGCCGGGAGTTTTACAGTTTAAGCATTTACGCTCTGTTTATGCTTACCCTGGCAGTGACCAATTACCGGAAGACTACCTGAGCAGTTCGTTGAAAATGCGTGTTGTGGCACGAGAATCCCAATTAGCAGCACCTCTTTTTTTGGTTACAATTTTCCCTTCCCTGGAAATAATAAAGGTGGTGGGAATGGATGCAGATTCAAAAACTGCCGGAACTGTGGTCCCCGGATAAAACACCGGTATATCATAGCCATGTTTCTCCATAAACGCTTCAACTACAGCTGGTTCCTGATTTGCGACCAGCAGAAAGACCACTTCATTTCCATGTTTCTCATAAGCCTTTTGTATTTCCGGGAGCTCGGCCACACAGGGTGGACACCAGGTGGCCCAGAAATTCAGGAAGATGACCGCTCCACGCAGGTCACTCAGGTAGTAGGGGGTGCCCTGAGCATCGGCCAGGACCCAACCGTAATCAAGATCGGTCAGAATCACCTGTTTCTCCTCACTTTTAATACCGGGATTTTTAACATGAAGGGCCACTTTGTTTACCGCAGTGGCAATGACCTTACGTGGTCCGGGAAGGATCAACAGGAGCAGCAGCAGCCAGAATAGTATATCTGCTGTTTTCTGCCATATTGAACGGGTCTCTTTCCATTTTCGAAGCCTATCTTTAAGTGTTGCCATATTGTACATTTTCATGCAAAGATAATTTTTCCCCAATCCTTTGTACAAGTTTATTATATTTGTTTGGCTAAAACCCATGGTATGCTTAGACAGCTAAAGACCTTTTTCCAGGAGGAGATCTGGTCCCACGATCTCACTTCCAAGTCCCGACGAAGGACATTCCTGATACGGCAATCCAGGATCTATTTCCTTGCTTTCAAGGGTTTTTTTGAGGATAGGGCTGCCGTCAGGGCTGCTTCGCTCACCTATTTTACCATGCTCTCCATTGTGCCCATCTTTGCCATTGCTTTTTCCATTGCCCGTAATTTTGGTTTTGAGGACCGGTTGCATGAGGTGATTAACAACAATATGCAAGGTCAGGAGGAGATCATGGAGTGGTTGACTGGAATGGTAGACAGCCTGTTGGTCAAGACAAAAGGTGGAGTTCTGGCGGGCGTGGGAGGTGTCATCCTCTTCTGGTCGGTGATCCAGGTATTGAATAATATCGAAGCCTCCTTTAACGATATTTGGCAAATACGCAAGGCCAGGACTCCTATGCGAAAGTTCTCAGATTACCTGGCCATCATGATTTTGAGCCCCTTTGCCATCGGGCTTTCAGGGAGCGTGATGGTAAAAATACAGTCAACTGCTCAGGATATTGAACTCTTCAAGCCATTGATCGTATTTATGATCAAGTCGATTCCATACGTCTCCCTATGGTTGCTGTTCACCATCGTCTATATTGTGATGCCCAATACCAAGGTGAGGTTTAAGTATGCACTGGTGGCTGGTGTTTTTGCAGGTACGGTGGCAGTTATTTTCCAAATGTTTTACCAGGATCTGCAAATTGGTGTTTACAGGGCCAATATGCTTTATGGTAGTATTGCTGCCATTCCGTTGTTTCTGTTGTGGTTGCAGATTACGTGGCTGATTGTATTAATGGGAGCGGAACTTTCCTTTGCCTACCAGAACATCGAAAATTATGAATTTGAAGAGAATGCACTTAATCTAAGTCACAATAACAGGAGGATTCTCACCTTGCTGATCGCATATCACGTGATCAAGAATTTTGAAGAGGGAGGGGAGCCCTGGAGCACCGATATGCTCAGCCATGAACTGGGTATTCCCATCAGACTGGTGAATGACCTGGTGTTCGAACTTGTCAGTGCTGGAATTCTGGCCGAATTGGCAGCAGATAATCCCAAAGACCGTTCCTACCAGCCTTCAGTGGATATCAACAAGATTACTGTTGAATATATTTATAACCAGCTGGAATTTGTGGGAAGTGACCAGATGGTTGTGACAGAATCCAGCGAACTCAACAGGATCACAAAGATCCATGAGCATATTCTGCACTCCATTCGAGAATCTCCATCCAACATTCTTCTTAAGGATATATAGTTAACTATCGATTCGAAAGTCAAATACGTTATTTGACAATAAATTAATCGCGCTTTACCATTGTTGTTATCAAATTATTATTTAATATTGCAGAATAATAGAGAAAATGAGGATTTACAGGCAGCATAGCGTTCATCATCACCATCACCAAGTGACTGGTTAGGAACCTGTGCAGTTAAATGTAACCCAAAGATATTGATGAGAGGTTTGCAGATACTGCAAACCTCTTTTTTTTTAAAGCAAATCCAATGGAAAAACTTAGAATAGCAATTCAGAAATCGGGGCGACTCAGTGAAAAGTCACTGGAATTGTTGAAAGAGGCTGGGATCTCACTGAACAATGGCTCCCGGAAGCTTCGGTCGGTTGCCCAATCCTTTCCCCTGGAGGTGATCTACCTGAGGGATGACGATATTCCACAATATGTGGAAGACGGGGTGGCCCATATCGGTATTGTAGGTGAGAATGAGTACGCAGAAAAGGAGTGTGCGGTTGACCTTGTGGAGAGACTCGGATATTCAAAATGCAGGCTCTCCATTGCCATCCCCAAGTCCGAATCTTATGAAAGCCTGGAAAGTCTGAATGGCAAGCGCATTGCCACATCATACCCGGTAATCCTTGAGAAATACCTGGGAGAACATGGTGTCAAAGCTGATGTACATGTGCTGAACGGATCGGTTGAGCTTGCTCCATCCATTGGGGTTGCCGAAGCTATTTTCGACATTGTAAGCTCTGGTAGTACACTGATCAGCAATGGATTAAAAGAGGTTGAGACAATCATGAAGTCGGAGGCAGTGGTCATTGCCAACCAGAATATGGGAGCCGACATGAAAGGTTTATTAGCCGACCTGTTGTTCCGAATACGCAGTGTGCTGGCGGCATCCAATAACAAGTACATTCTGTTAAATGCTCCCAACGTACACCTGCAGGAGATCATTGATGTGATTCCTGGCATGAAGAGTCCCACAATTATGCCACTGGCAGAGGAGGGGTGGAGTTCGGTACATTCGGTCCTGAGTGAAAAGACCTTCTGGTCTGTGATCGACCAGTTGAGGGAGCTGGGTGCCCAGGGAATCCTGGTCATTCCCATCGAAAAGATGATCATCTAGTCAATAACCAATAACCAATAACCAAATGAATATAATACGTTATCCAGATAGAGAGAGTTGGTCTACATTGCTTCAAAGACCGGAATTGAATTATTCGATCCTTGAGGAGCAGGTGCAGTTGATCATTGAAGATGTTACCAGCAATGGTGATAGTGCTGTAAAAACCTATACCAAGAAATTTGATGGAGTGGAGCTGGATTCATTTGAAGTGACTGCAGAGGAGATACTGGCAGCAGGGAATCAGGTTAGTAAACCGCTTAAACGGGCCATTAATGAGGCCCAATGGAATATAAAGACTTTTCATAAGAAGCAGACGCACCACTCAGAGACCATCGTGACCACAGCTGGTGTGCGTTGCTGGCAGAAGGCAGTTCCCATCCGTAAGGTGGGCCTCTATATTCCAGGTGGATCAGCACCGTTGCTATCTACTGTGCTCATGTTGGGTATCCCTGCAAAAATTGCCGGATGCTCAGAAGTGATTCTCTGTACACCACCTGATGAGAAAGGCAAGGTGAACTCGTCCATCCTGTATATTGCAGGACTATTGGGAATTGACAGGGTTTTTGCAGTAGGAGGTGTTCAGGCCATTGCTGCCATGGCACATGGTACCGAGAGCATACCCGCTGTGAACAAGATCTTTGGTCCGGGAAATCAGTATGTGACCATGGCCAAACAGATCGTAAGCAGGGATTCTGTGGCTATAGATCTTCCTGCCGGACCATCCGAACTGGCTGTGGTAGCCGATGCCACCAGTAATCCGGCATTTATTGCTTCGGATCTTCTTTCTCAGGCGGAACACGGACCCGATAGTCAGGTGTTACTGCTCACCGATTCGGGCGATCTGATCGGTCAGGTGCAGGCAGAACTTAAGCGTCAGATAGCACACTTGCCCCGTAAGAAGATTGCAGCTGAAGCTTTGAGTAACAGTAAGTTGATCCTGTTGAAGGATCAACAGGAAGTCATTGATATGATCAACATGTATGCCCCTGAGCACCTGATCATTGTCACTGAAAATTATGAAGAGATTTCGGAACAGATCATCAATGCCGGTTCGATTTTTCTGGGCGATTTTACGCCGGAAAGTGCGGGTGACTATGCTTCGGGAACCAATCATACCCTCCCCACCAATGGCTGGGCTCATGCTTACAGTGGTGTGAACATGGATAGTTTTTATAAGAAGATAACTTTCCAGGAGATCAGCAGGTATGGGCTGCATAACATTGGTGATTCGATCATGACCATGGCGGAAGCTGAACAATTACAGGCCCACAGCAATGCAGTGGCCATCCGGTTAAAATCCAATGGCAATGGATGAATCATTGAACATCAGACAACTGGTCAGGGAAAATATCAGAGATTTAGTTCCCTATTCGTCAGCTCGGGATGAGTATGCCGGATCTGCTTCGGTATTTCTGGATGCCAATGAGAATCCGTACAACAGCCCATTGAACCGGTATCCGGATCCCCGGCAAACAGAGGTGAAAAGGATGATTGCAGGGATCAGGGGACAGCAAGTGGAGAACCTTTTTCTGGGAAATGGAAGTGATGAGGGCATCGACTTGCTTTTCAGGGTATTATGTGAACCTGGAACTGACAATGTGATTACCGTCGATCCCACCTATGGCATGTATGGGGTGTGTGCCAGGATCAATAATGTGGAGCAACGAAGTGTGCTTTTGAGGAGCGATTTCTCGCTCGATGCAGATGCGGTATTGAAAGCGATCGATGACCGGACAAAGATGATCTTCCTCTGTTCTCCCAACAATCCCACATCCAATTCTCCGGATCGTGAAGTGGTGATGCGGATCATCCATGAAGTGAATTGCATTGTAGTTGTGGATGAGGCATATATAGATTTTAGCCGCGAACAGGGCCTACTCCAACTGGTACCAGAGAAAAAAAACCTGGTTGTTTTGCAAACCCTCTCGAAAGCATGGGGGTTGGCGGGAATTCGCCTGGGAATGGTGTTTGCCCATGAGGAACTCATTGGTTACCTTTCCAATGTAAAATATCCATACAATATTAACTCCCTTACACTGGAGTCAGCCATGAAAAGCCTGGCTGTTACAAACTCCCGGGAAAAGTGGGTGAACCAGATCCTGGAGGAGCGGAACAGGCTGAGGGAGCGATTGACATTATTTGCCTTTGTGAAAGAGATTTTTCCTTCTGATGCCAATTTTCTCCTGGTGAAAATGGACCATCCATCTGAGGTGTATGAATTCCTGATGAACAGGGGAATTATCGTGAGGGACCGCTCTTCTGTGCCCCTGTGCGAGGGATGTCTCAGGATCACTGTGGGTACCAAAAAGGAGAACCAGCTGTTGTGTGACGCACTGGATGTATACAATCAAACAATGGATAATCGTTAGACCATGAAAAAGCGAGTCATATTCCTTGACCGGGATGGTACACTGATCAAAGAACCATCGGATGATTACCAGTTGGACTCTCTTGAAAAGCTGGAGTTCATGCCGGGTGTATTTCGGAATCTCTATAAACTGAGAGAATATACAGCCTATGAACTGGTGGTGGTCTCTAACCAGGATGGGTTGGGAACTGCCTCTTTTCCCGAAGTTGATTTCAGGCTTCCCCATGAAAAATTCATCACTGCATTCAGCAATGAAGGAGTGAAATTTGATGCGGTCCATATCGATCCTTCACTTCCGGAGGAGCAATCCCCCAACAGGAAACCCCGCACCGGAATGCTTACAGCCTATATGGAGGGTGATTATGATCTGGAAAACTCATTTGTGATTGGTGACCGGATTACCGATATGGAACTTGCAAAAAATATGGGAGCCAGAGGTATCCTGTATGGAGGTGATGGGATGAAGGAAACACTCAATAAGAGAGGATTGTCAGCCTACACCAGTTTGGTGAGTGATGAGTGGGATCATATTTATCGGTTTATACGATCTGACATGCGCCGGAGCAAGGTGAAACGGGTGACAGGTGAGACAGAGATCTCTGTGGACCTTTCACTGGATGGGGAAGGAAGGACCGAAATTTCAACAGGACTGGGATTCTTTGATCATATGCTGGAGCAGCTGGGACGCCATGGAGGCGTGGACCTGATGGTGAAGGCCTCCGGGGATTTGAATGTGGACGAACATCATACCATAGAAGACAGTGCCATTACCCTTGGAGAAGCATTTTTCGAAGCACTTGGCAACAAACGTGGCATTGAACGGTATGCCTTTATACTACCCATGGATGATGCGCTGGCAAGTGTTGCAATTGATTTTGGTGGCAGGCCCTGGATTGAGTGGCAGGTGGAATTCAAGCGTGAGAGGATTGGAGATGTACCCACAGAGATGTTCTTTCACTTCTTTAAGAGCTTTTCCGATGCAGCAAGGTGCAATCTGAATATTCAGGCAACCGGTAACAACGAACACCATATGATTGAATCAATCTACAAAGGATTTGCAAAAGCCATCAGGATGGCTGTGAAGCTGGATCCTGACAGCAATCGGTTGCCCACAACCAAAGGTAAACTATAAGTGAACTGATTGATGAAGGTAGCTATCATTAAATACAATGCAGGCAATATCAGGTCGGTGGACCATGCCTTGAAACGTTTGGGGGTGACTGCCGAGATCACCGATGATCCCCATACCATTGTATCGGCCGAAAAGGTGATCTTTCCCGGTGTGGGTGAGGCTGCTACCACCATGAAGTACCTGCATGACCGGGGATTGGATCATCTGATCGCCGGATTGTCTCAGCCGGTCCTGGGTATTTGCCTGGGTCAGCAACTAATGTGCAGCTGGTCGGAGGAGAGAGATACCAAATGTATCGGAATATTTGATCAGCCAGTCAGGCGGTTTCCCCAGGGACTTAAAGTTCCCCATATGGGATGGAACAGCCTGGATCAGGTACGTGGAAAACTGTTCAATGAAACTCTAAAAGGTGCATATGTATATTTTGTGCATTCCTATTATGTGCCTGTGGGTGAGGATACTGCAGCTGAAACAGAGTATATGATCCCATTTAGCGCTGCCATGCAGAAAGGGAACTTCTATGCTACCCAGTTCCACCCCGAAAAAAGTGGCAGTCCAGGGGAACAAATCCTCTCAAATTTTCTGAAGTTATGATCCAGATCATTCCAGCCATCGATATTATTGAAGGGAAGTGTGTCAGGCTGACCCAGGGTGATTTCCAGAAGAAAAAGGAGTACGGCGATCCCCTTGAAATGGCCAAACAGTTTGAGGACCATGGAATCGGCAGACTTCACCTGGTTGACCTGGATGGAGCCAGGGAGAAAAGGGTGATCAATCACCGGGTGTTGGAACAGATCGCTTCCAGGACCAGCCTTGTGATCGATGCAGGGGGTGGATTGAGAACAGATGAGGATCTGCATGTTGTATTCGAATCGGGAGCTCATATGATCACCGGTGGCAGTATTGCAGTGAAAGAGCGTCCGACCTTTATGGGCTGGCTGAAAAAATACGGTCCTGAGAGGATCATCCTGGGGGCAGATTTTAAAGCTGGTAAGATTTCGGTTTCCGGATGGTACGAGGAGACCTCCCTGGATCTTATGGAGTTTATTGCCGACTACAGCGAACAGGGAGTTGATAAAGCCATTTGTACAGATATTGAAAAGGACGGCATGCTGGAGGGCCCTTCCATGGAGATCTATATGAGGATTAAAGAGGCGCAGAAATCACTATTCCTTATTGCTAGCGGCGGGATCAGCAACATGAAGGAGATAGAACTTCTGGATGAAGCAGAGATTGATGGTGTGATTGTGGGGAAGGCGATCTATGAAAATAGAATTAGCCTGAAGAACATTGAATCTTATATTTTAAAGAATAGTTGACCATGCTGGCAAAAAGGATCATACCGTGTCTTGATATCAGGAATGGAAAGACGGTGAAGGGGATCAACTTCGAAAATGTGGTGGATGTAGGAGATCCCGTGGAGCTTGGCGCAAAATATGCCAGAGAGGGCGCCGATGAACTGGTCTATCTGGACATCACCGCTACCGTTGAAGGAAGGAAGCTCTTCGCAGACCTGGTAAGGCGTATTTCTGAACACCTGAACATCCCCTTTACAGTGGGAGGAGGAATCGACAGGGTAGAGGATGCTGATATTCTGCTTTCGGCCGGAGCCGATAAGGTATCTGTTAACTCTTCAGCGGTCAGGAATCCCGGATTGATTGACAGGATTGCAGGTGGATTTGGCAATCAGTTTGTGGTGGTGGCCATCGATGCCCAGTTCAAAGATGATCGTTGGACGGTATTTATCAATGGAGGCCGGATCCCCACTGAGAAAGAGCTGTTCAGCTGGGCCAGGGAAGCCCAGGAGCGGGGAGCGGGTGAGATCCTCTTCACCTCTATGAACCACGATGGAACCAAGAATGGGTACGCCTGTGAGGCTCTCAGGGATCTCTCCTCAATCCTATCTATTCCTGTGATTGCATCGGGCGGAGCAGGGGAAAAGGAGCATTTCGTCGATGTATTTGAAAAGGGTCATGCCGACGCAGCACTGGCTGCCAGTATATTTCACTACAATGAGATCCCCATACCGGAACTTAAAGATTATTTAAAACAGAACAGTATTATCGTCAGATAAAATGGATTTTGAAAAACTCAACGGAATAATTCCTGCAATCATTCAGGATTCCCTGACCAACAGGGTGTTAATGCTTGGATTCATGAATCCGGAGGCACTGAATAAAACAAAAGCAGAAGGCAAAGTCACTTTTTTTAGCCGGACCAAGAAGAGGTTGTGGACCAAAGGGGAGGAGAGTGGAAATTTCCTGCATGTGGAAGAGATCCTGGAGGATTGTGACACCGATACATTGCTGATCAAGGTGAGGCCCGAAGGTCCGGTTTGTCATACCGGCAGTGATACCTGCTTTGATGAGAAGAATCGTGGTGGATTTGAATTCATTGCACAACTCCAGAAGCTGATTCACCAGAGGAAAAAAGAGATGCCTGACAGCTCTTATACCACCAGTCTGTTTGAGGGAGGGATCAATAAAATGGCCCAGAAGGTCGGAGAGGAGGCTGTTGAGCTGGTGATTGAAGCCAAAGACACCAATGATGACCTTTTCCTGGGTGAAGCTGCCGACCTTGTTTATCACCTGTTGGTATTACTTTCGGCCCGGGGATATGGTATTGAGGATGTTGCCGGATTGCTTGAGCAACGACACAAATAGCCCTTGCTCTTCCTGATAGAGAATTCGCCAGAAATTACTACTTTCGTGGCACAAATTTTAAAACATAACAGAACATGACAAAAGCAGAGATACATACCGACAAGGGAGTTATGAAGGTTGAATTCTTTGACAAGGATGCCCCCGGCACCGTAGAAAACTTCGTTAAACTGTCCAAAGAGGGTTTTTATGACGGACTCACCTTTCACCGTGTGATCCCCGATTTCGTAATCCAGGGCGGTTGTCCGGACGGAACCGGAATGGGAGGACCCGGATACAACATCAAATGTGAACTGGACGGAGAGAACCAGTACCACGATCGCGGAGTACTCTCCATGGCTCATGCAGGAAAGGATACCGGCGGTTCCCAGTTCTTCATCTGCCACTCACGCACCAACACCAGTCACCTGGACCGCCAGCACACTTGCTTTGGTAAGGTTACTGAGGGACTGGAAGTGATCGACAACATCAGTCAGGGTGATA